>NZ_JBHLZP010000078.1:0-23374 GCF_042429965.1 Actinoallomurus acaciae | reverse complement strand
CGGGTGGCGCCGCCGGGCACGCCGAACCGGGTGCCCGGCCCCGACACCGACTCCGGGAGCAGCGCCGGGTCGCCGGCGTGTCCGAGGACCGGCTGCCACGCGAGCAGCGGGAGGTACTCCGACGCGATGTGCACGGCGGCCACGAGCGGCGCCATCTCGCGGCGGTGCCAGCGCGCCTCGATGACCTCCAGCAGCAGGCCGTACGCGGGGCGCAGCGTGCGCAGCGCCCCGCGGGAACGTTCCTTCGCCGACTGCGGCATCCGGCTGGCGCGTGCGCGGCCCAGCAGGTGCTCGGGCACGCTGTACTCGTCGACGACCGGATCGCCGGTGCGCTCGGGCATGCCGAAGTCCTCGGCGTCCAGGTCGATCAGTCGCTGGCCGAACGAGCACAGCAGCCGCACCTCGGCCGCGACGCCCGACGGCAGCCTCGCCGCCCCGGCCTCGCAGAGCGCGGCCAGGTCGCCGAAGGCGTACCGCCGGGCGAGGGTCGTCAGAACATCGCGGGCGGTTTCCACCCGTTCACTCTGTCATGACGAACCGCGGCACAGCCGCATCAACCCGGTGATCAGCGTGCAGAACGGTCCTTCTGCTGGGCCCGGATCGCGCGGGCGACACCGTCGCGGCCCTCTACGAGCAGCCGCCGCAGCGCGGGCGGGGGGTTCTGCTCGTCGAGGTAGGCGGTGGTGCGCTCGATCGTGCTCGGCTCGGTCACCAGGAACGGGTAGGCGTGCTCGGCGAACGTGCTGGACATGTCGCTCGACCACTCCGACCAGACCCGGCCGACCTCGGCGAAGTACTTCTCGACGTACGGCCTCACCAGCGAGGTGTCGTCCACGTCGAACAGCCCGCCGAGCGTGGCGCGGAAGATGGCGTTGGGCAGGTCGCCGGCGACGATGCGGTCCCAGGCGGCGGCCTTGGCCTCCGCGGTCGGGATCGCCGCGCGGTCGGCCGCCGCGTGGCGCTCGCCCGCGGCGGTCGGGTCGCGCTCGAGCTCGGCGGCGATCTCCGCCTCGCCGACGGCGCCGCGGACGACGAGCCGGCGCAGCAGCCCCCACCGCAGATCGGTGTCGATCACGAGTCCGTCGAGGGTGACCGAGCCGTCGAGCAGCCCGCGGACGTAGCCGAGGTGCTCGGCCGAGGTCGCGACGGCCACGAACGCCTGGGCGTAGGTGAGCTGCCGGTCCGAGCCGGGCTCGGCCTCGGTCATCAGCCGGTGCAGCGCGTCCGCCTGCAGGCCGAAGCCGGTCGCACGCCACTCCGGGTCGGCGTACTGCCGGGTCGCCGTGCGGGCCTGCCGCAGCAGCGACTGGGCGACCGAGACGTCGGTGACGCCGCGGATGCCGGACAGCACCAGGCGTACGTAGTCGCGCGCGGCCACCTCGGCGTCGCGGCACATGTCCCAGGCGGCCGACCAGCACAGCGCGCGGGGCAGCCCCTCGGCGATCTCGCCGATGCCGTCGATGAGCGTGCCCATCGAGTGGTCGTCGAGCCGGATCTTGGCGTAGGTCAGGTCGTCGTCGTTGACCAGCACCAGGTCCGGGCGGGCCTCGCCGACCAGCTCGGGCACGTCGGTGCGGGCGCCGACCACGTCGAGCTCGACGCGCCTGCGCCGCACGATGCCCTCGGGCGTGCGGTCGTACAGGCCCACGGCCACGCGGTGCGAGCGCAGCGTGGGGTACTCCTCCGGGGCCTCCTGGAGCACGGCGAAGGAGGTGAAGGCGCCGTCGTCGCCGACGTCGTACGCGGGGCGCAGCGTGTTGACGCCGGCCGTCTCCAGCCACTCCTTGGACCAGGACGTCAGGTCGCGGCCGGAGGTCTCCTCGAGCGCGTCGAGCAGGTCCGACAGCGAGGTGTTGCCCCACGCGTGCCGGTCGAAGTAGCTGCGGACGCCGCTGATGAAGTTGTCACGGCCGACATAGGCCACGAGCTGCTTGAGCACGCTCGCGCCCTTGGCGTACGTGATGCCGTCGAAGTTGACCTCGACCGCCCGGATGTCGGGGATGTCGGCCGAGATGGGGTGCGTCGACGGGAGCTGGTCCTGCCGGTACGCCCAGGTCTTCCACAGGTTCGCGAACGTGGTCCACGCGCCGGTCCACTGCGTGGCCTCGGCCTCGCACAGCACGCTCATGTAGGTGGCGAACGACTCGTTGAGCCACAGGTCGTCCCACCAGCGCATGGTGACGAGGTCGCCGAACCACATGTGCGCCATCTCGTGCAGGATCGTCTCGGCGCGGCGCTCGTACGCCGCGTCGGTGACCCGGGACCGGAAGACGTAGTCCTCCAGGAACGTCACGCAGCCGGCGTTCTCCATCGCGCCCGCGTTGAACTCCGGCACGAAGAGCTGGTCGTACTTGTCGAACGGGTACGGCCGGGCGAAGGTCTTGCAGAAGAAGTCGAAGCCCCGCTTGGTGACCTCGAAGATCGCGTCGGCGTCGAAGTACTCGGCGAGGCTGGCCCGGCAGTAGGCGCCCAGCGGGATCGCCTGGTCATCATGGCGGTACTCGTCGCGCACGACGTGGTACGGCCCGGCCACCAGCGCGGTGATGTAGGTGGAGATGCCCGGCGTGGCGGGGAAGTGCCAGCGGCCGCCCTCGGACCGGTCGGGAGCGTTGTTCGTGATCACCTGCCAGTCCTCCGGCGCGGTGACGCTCAGCTCGAAGCGCGCCTTGAGGTCGGGCTGGTCGAAGCAGGTGTACATCCGGTGCGCGTCGCAGGTCTCGAACTGCGTGTAGAGGTAGACCTTCTGGTCGACCGGGTCGACGAACCGGTGCAGCCCTTCGCCGGTACGGGAGTAGGCGGCGTCGGCGACCACGCGCAGCTCGTTGGAGGAGGCCAGCCGGGGGAGCGGGACGCGCCCCTTCTCGGCGTCGTAGGAGCCCGGATCGAGGCTCTGGCCGTTGAGCGTGATCTCGCGGACCTTCGCGCCGTGGAGATCGACGAACGTCGAGCCGCCGGGTTCCGCGCAGCCGAACCTGATCGTGGTGTCCGAGACGAACGTCTCCGCACCCGTCGTCAGGTCGAGATCGACGTTGTACGACTCGACGGTGAGCAGCCGGGCGCGGTCACGCGCCTCATCGCGCGTCAGGTTGCCAGCCAAGTGAACTCCTCGCCTCAAGTGCATGAATGCGACGTCATTGTCCATCCCACCGTACGGCTCCCCGCCGGGCGCACGGAACGGCACGCCGCCACACCATCTAACCCGTCGAATGAGGATCTTGGTCCAAACTCTCAGCAAACCCTAAGGTTGGAATGCTTCGGAGAGGATGCCGGTTGGCCCCGTACAGGAAGCCCTACGAACGCTGTGGAGGTTACGGTGGCCGACGCCGTACGCACGCCGGTTGACTTCTGGTTCGACCCGAGGTGTCCCTGGGCCTGGATCACGTCGCGGTGGATCCTCGAGGTGGAGAAGCTCCGGCCGATCGAGGTCCGCTGGCACGTCATGAGTCTGTCGGTGCTCAACGAGGGCCGGGACGACCTTCCCGAGAAGTATCGGGAGTCGATGGCCAAGGGGTGGGCCCCGGTGCGCGTGTGCATCGCGGCGCAGGAGAAGTACGGCCCCGAGGTGCTCGGGAGGCTGTACACCGAGCTGGGCACGCGCTTCCACAACGAGAAGCTCCCGCAGACCCGCGAGACGATCGAGGACGCCCTGGAGGCGGCCGGTCTCGACCGCGACCTCGCGGAGGCCGGCGACACCGACGAGTACGACACCACGCTGCGCGCCTCGCACAAGGACGGCATGGACCGGGTCGGCTACGAGGTCGGCACCCCGGTGATCTCGGTGGAGGGCGCGTCGTTCTTCGGCCCGGTCGTGTCGCCGATCCCGCGCGGTGAGGACGCCGCGAAGCTGTGGGACGGCGTACGCCTCGTCGCCGGCACCGACGGCTTCTTCGAGCTCAAGCGCAGCCGCACCCGCGACCCCATCTTCGACTGAGAGACGCGGCGGGTGCCGGCGGCCCCTGCCGCGCGTCGTGGACCCGGGCGACACCGAACTCCGGCACCCGCGCTCCGTCGTCGTGCGCGGTGACGCGGATCAGGGCTGCTCGTCCATGACGACGAGCAGCTTGCCCCGGGTGTGTTCGGAAACCAGTTCGCGGTAGGCGCGGGGGCCGTCGTCGAGGCGGTAGCGACGGCCGATCGCGGCAGGCAGCGACCCGTCGATCGCTCGTGCCGCGACCTCGGCCAGGTCGCCGTGGCGCGCGGTGGTGAAAACGGTCTCGACGGTGAGGTCGTCGCGGTCGAATGCGGCCGGGTCCGGCTTGGGGAAGGCGACGTTGAGGATCTGGCCTCCCCGGCGGACCAGCCGGGCGAAGTCCACCAGACGCCGGCCCGGCAGGGCGAGGTTGACCACTGCCGCGATGCCGGCGGGGTGGCGCCGGAGCGTTTCGGCCACCACATCGTCGGTGTGGTGATCGATCACCTCCGCGGCGCCCAGCGCCCGGACATGACGTCGGTCGGCCTCACCCGCGGTCGCGATCACATGTGCCCCGGCGTCGGCGAGAAGGGGAACCACCGCGCTACCGACACCCCCGGTGGCGCCGACGACGAGCACGGTGTCCGCGGGCCGAAGACGACTCCGGCGAAGCAGCGGCAACGCGGTCAGGGCGACCATGGGCAGGCCGGCGGCATGCTCGGCCGCCAGCTTCGCCGGGCGCGGCGCGAGGGCGGGGGCGTCCGCGTCGAAGACCGCGTACTCGGCCATCGTGCCGGTCGTCAGCGATGGCGGATCGGAGACGATCGCCGCCATCGGAGCCACGGTGCGGGGGAGGCCCAGTCCGAACACCTCATCGCCCACCGCGAAGCGCGACACCCCGTCCCCGAGTCCGGTCACCGTGCCGGAGAAGTCGCTCCCCGGCACATGCGGGAACGTCAACGGAGCCTGCTCGCGCAGCACACCGTCGAGCAGGCGGAGGTCGGCCGGATTGAGCGCCGCGGCCCGCACTCGCACCTGAACCTGGCCGGGCCCCGGCACAGGTATCGGCATGCGCCGGACGACCAGCCTGTCAGGCGGGCCGAAGCCCTCGGCCACCACGGCTCGCATGGTCGCTGTCATCACCACTCCTCGTGTCCCGGCGTCGAAAAGACGGAGGCGAAAACGGACCGGACGGTCAGGTTGGACCCTAGCAGCAAACCGGACCGAGCGGTCACGTTAGTAGGATGTACGGCGAGAGGTGATCAAGGGATGACCGATACCGCGGAGCGGCGGGGAATGCGGGCGGACGCGGCGCGAAACCGTCGGCTGCTGCTGGACACGGCCGCGGCCGCGTTCGCCGAGCACGGCATGGAGGTCTCGATCGCGCAGATCGCGGCGCGCGCCGGGATCGGCAAGGGCACGGTCTTCCGCCATTTCCCCACCAAACAGCGTCTGGCCGCCGCGATCCTGTCCGACCAGCTCGACCGGCTCGCCGCCGCCGGCACCGCCCTGCTGGACGCGGCCGACCCGGAGGCCGCTCTCGTCGAGTTCATGACCATCGGAGTCGAGCTCCAGATCCGTGATCGTTCGTTCTGCCAGGCCGCCACCACGGACGTCCGTGCCGACCCCGAGGTCCGTGCGGCCGGCGACCACCTGACCGAGGTCGCGGAGGCCCTCACCGACCGGGCCCGCCGGCACGGCGCCGTCCGCGCCGATGTCGTCGGCTACGACATCGTGCTGCTTTTGGGCGCCGCCGCCCAGGCCGCCGCGCCGCTGCGGGAGGCCGTCCCTGATCTGTGGCGGCGCTACCTGGGGCTGATCTTCGACGGGATGCGCCCCGAGGGGGCCCGTCCCCTGCCTCACCCCACGCCCACCGACGCCCAACGCGCCGCGGCGGGACGGTCGCCCACCGGCCGCTGACGAGCTCGGGAGGGGGCCACCCGGGCCGGGCGGTATCAGCCCTCGGAGTCGCGCAGTGCGGCGGACCAGCGCTGCTCGATGCGGCCGAACCTCCAGATCGCGACGGCGCCGATCCACAGCACCAGCAGGACGCCCGTGATGATGAACCCGGCGGTGTTGAGGTCCAGGCCGGCCACCCAGTCCCAGAAGGTCCCGTGCAGGCCGAACCGGTCCTGGGCGACCTGGAGGAGCTCCGTGCCGCCGATGACGAACGCGAAGGCCACCGAGACGCCGGTCAGCACGATGTTGTAGAAGATCTTGCGGACCGGGTTGGAGAACGCCCAGCCGTACGCGAAGTTCATGAACGTGCCGTCGATGCTGTCCCACAGCGACATGCCGGCGGCGAAGATGACCGGCAGGCACAGCACGGCGTACCAGGGCAGGGAGCTCGCGGCCGCGGCCGAGCCCGCCAGCGCGAGCAGGCCCACCTCGGTCGCGGTGTCGAAGCCCAGCCCGAACAGGAAGCCCAGCGGGTACATCTGCCACGGCCTGGTGATCGCCTTGGTGAACCGGCCCAGGATGCGGTTCATGAAACCGCGGTTGTTCAGCTGCTCCTCCAGCGCCGCCTCGTCGTAGACGCCGCGCCGCATGTCGCGGAAGACCTTGAGGATGCCGACCAGGATCACCAGGTTGATCACCGCGATGACGCCGAGGAACGTCCCGGAGACGGTCGGGCCGATCGTGCCGGTGACGGTGTGCAGGCCCGAGTGCTCGTCGGAGATGCCGTTGGACAGCGCCTTGATGCCGAAGCCCAGCAGCACGCACGCGATGAACACCACCGAGGAGTGCCCGAGCGAGAACCAGAACCCGACCGAAAGTGGACGCTGCCCGTCGGACATGAGCTTGCGGGTGGTGTTGTCGATCGCCGCCAGGTGGTCGGCGTCGAACGCGTGACGCATGCCCAGCGTGTACGCGGTCAGCGCGACGCCGACGCCGAACAGCTTGCCGTCGCCCAGGTGGTAGTGCCCGGGGAGGATGAGCAGGAACAACAGCCCCCACCCGACGACGTGCAGCGCCACCACGAAGCCGGTCATGCCGGCCAGCCGGCCCCACTCGGCTCTGCCGAGCCGCGTGGATGTCGTGGACCGTGCCATGGGTCGCTCCTCGCTCGGGGGTCTGCGTTGCCATTCAATCCTTGTTGCAAATTCTTCGCAACAGCTACCTGGGCGCCACCCGGGACCGAGGGTCCATTAACCCGTGTGGGTGGTCCCCGTACGTTCGCCGGGGAAGGATGTGCACATGCGCGATGTGATCTATGTGGGCGGCTCGTGGGCGGACTCCTCTACTCCGGACACCATCGACGTCGTCAATCCCGCGACCGAGGAGATCATCGACCGGGTGCCCGCGGGCACGGCCGCCGACGTCGAACGCGCGGTGGCCGAGGCACGCCGCGCCCTGCCCGCCTGGGAGGCGACTCCGCCCGCCGAGCGCGCCGCCCTCCTGCGGGCGGTCCTCGACGGCATCACCGCCCGCCAGGAGCACCTCGCCACGCTCATCGCCACCGACCTCGGCGCGCCGTACCAAGCCGCGCTGAAGATCCACGTCGGCACGCCGATCGCCGTGCTGAGCGGCATCCTCGACATCCTCGACGGCTACGACTTCGCCGGTGAGCGCCGCGGCAACTCCCTCATCGTGCGCGAGCCCGTCGGCGTGGTCGGCGCGATCACGCCATGGAACTACCCGCTGCACCAGGTCGTCGCCAAGGTCGCGCCCGCACTCGCGGCCGGCTGCACGATCGTGCTCAAGCCGAGCGAGGTCGCCCCGCTCGCCGCGTACGCCCTGGCCGACATCATCGACGAGGCCGGCCTGCCGCCGGGGGTGTTCAACCTCGTCTCCGGGTACGGCCCGGTCGTCGGCGAGGCGATCGCCGCGCACGAGGGCGTCGACATGGTCTCCTTCACCGGCTCGACCCGCGCGGGCCGGCGGGTGGCCGCGCTGGCCGCCGAGTCGGTCAAACGCGTCGCGCTCGAACTCGGCGGCAAGTCGCCGAACCTCATCCTCGCC
This sequence comes from Actinoallomurus acaciae, assembly GCF_042429965.1. Taxonomy (NCBI): domain Bacteria; kingdom Bacillati; phylum Actinomycetota; class Actinomycetes; order Streptosporangiales; family Thermomonosporaceae; genus Actinoallomurus; species Actinoallomurus acaciae. The sequence continues at coordinate 15,501 of NZ_JBHLZP010000078.1, read as the reverse complement.
GACGCCGACCTGCCGCTCGCCGTCAAGGTCGGCGTGGCCAAGGCGTACGTCAACTCGGGTCAGACCTGCAACGCGCTCACCCGCATGCTCGTGCCCGGCTCCCGGTACGAGGAGGCCGTGGAGCTCGCCGTGAAGGCGGCCGAGCGCTACACGCCGGGCGACCCGTTCGCCGACGGCACCCGGCTCGGCCCGCTCGTGTCACGCACCCAGTTCGACCGCGTACGCGGCTACGTCGACCGCGGCGTCTCCGAGGGCGCGCGGCTCGTGACCGGCGGCGCCGACACCACGCTGAGCCGCGGCTACTACGTTCTGCCGACCGTCTTCGCCGACGTCACGCCGTCGATGACCATCGCCCGCGAGGAGATCTTCGGGCCGGTCCTGTCGGTCATGGCCTACGACTCCGAGGACGATGGCGTCCGCATCGCCAACGACACCCCGTACGGCCTGGCCGCCGGCGTCTGGTCGGCGGACCAGGACCACGCGGTCGCGGTCGGGCGGCGGCTCAAGGCCGGCCAGGTCGAGATCAACGGCGGCCGGTTCAACCCGATCGCGCCGTTCGGCGGCTACAAGCAGTCCGGCGTCGGCCGCGAACTGGGCGAGTACGGGCTGGAGGAGTTCCTCGAGATCAAGTCTCTCCAGCTTTGACCCGATCCCGTGCGCGCCGCCGGAGGCGCACCTGACAGACTCTGCGGCATGCGCGTCTATCTCGGTTCCGACCACGCGGGCTTCGAGTTGAAGCGGCACCTCCTCGAGTGGCTGGCCGCCCAGGGCCACACGGCCTTCGACTGCGGCCCGCAAGAGTACGACGGCGAGGACGACTACCCGCCGTACGTCCTGAGCGCCGCGGCCCGCACGGTGGGGGACCCGGGCGCGCTGGGCATCGTCATCGGCGGCTCGGGCAACGGCGAGGCCATCGCGGCGAACAAGGTCAAGGGCGTACGCGCGGCGCTGGCGTGGAGCGAGGAGACCGCACACCTCGCACGTGAGCACAACGACGCGAACGTCATCAGCATCGGCGCCCGCATGCACACGCTGGACGAGGCGACGCGGTTCGTCGAGATCTTCCTCGCGACGCCGTACTCGGGCGCCGAACGACACGCCCGGCGCATCGCGATGCTGAGCGCGTACGAGCGGACCGGAGAGATTCCCGCCCCCTGAAGTCCGGACCTGTCAGGAGGTCGTCTCGGCGGCGCGGCGCTTGGCGAGCCGGCGCCTCTCCGCGCGGCGGAGCCGGGTCGGCTGGGGCGCGGGCTGCGAGGGCTCGGCCGACGGGTCCTCGGCGGGCAGCGGCGCCTCGTCCTGCGGCCGGATGCGAGAGACGTCGCGGGCCCGCATCGCCGCGTCGACCGTGACACGCATCCCCTGACCCATCACTGCCTCCATCGCGTCGCCCGAGCGTCTGTCCCGACGGGCCCGGCCCTTCGCGGGCGGGACGTACGAAACAGGTCCTAAAGATCTCCCCGGGGTGGCTCGGGCGAAACCCGGCGGCACGGCGGGCGGGGTGTCAAGGCCGGGCGATTACGGGTGTTCGGCCGGATTCGGCCACTACATTTCGGGCGGTCTTGATTTGTGTAGGGTGTGCCGCCTTCCAGCGCGGACACGGCGATGGTCGGTACAGTGCCCGCATCATGCTTAGCCGCCTCGTGCACCTGCTGCCGCCGAGAGTCCGCGTCTTCCTGCGCCGGATCCCCGTGCTCGTGTGGCTCTACCGGTGGGCGCGGCGCGGGCATCTCACCAGTGACCGAAATGCCCTGATAGGCCTGATAGTCATCACTGCGGCGCTGGCCATCTCCGCGCCCGTGTCGCAGACGTGGTTCTCCCCGAGCGGGGTGGTCCTCACCGTCCTCGCCGGTGGGCTGACCCTGCGCGTACGCGGCCTCGGCGTGCTGCTCGGCGTGGTCGCGGCGGCCCTGGTGTACGACGCGATCGCCGTCGGCTTCCACAAGGTCGGGCCCGGCGTCATGGCGACGATCGTCGTCACCGCGATCCTGGCCATCGTGCTGGCCCGCAGCCGTCAGCAGATCGGCGTCAAGGGGCTGCGCGGTGAGCAGATGCTGCTCGAACTGCGCGACCGCCTCCGCCGCCACGGCGAGATGCCCGAGCTGCCGAAGGGCTGGGACGCCAAGGTCGTGCTGGTGCAGGCGGGCGGCTCGTCCTTCGGCGGCGACTTCGTCGTGTCGGTGTGCGACGGCAAGAAACTCGAGGTCGCACTCGTCGACGTGTCCGGAAAGGGAGTCGACGCCGGCACCCGGGCCCTCATGCTGTCGGGCGCGTTCGGCGGCCTGCTCGGCTCGGTCGAACCCGACCGTTTCCTCCCGGCCTGCAATGACTATCTCCACCGGCAGCGCTGGGACGAGGGGTTCGTCACCGCCGTGCACCTGGTCATCGACCTGACCACGGGGGACTACACCGTCGAGTCCGCCGGTCACCCGCCGGCCGTGCAGTTCGACGCGGGCAGCGGCACCTGGCAGGTCAGCACCGCCAAGGGCATCGTCCTCGGCGTCGTACCCCAGATGAGCGCCGTCCCCGAACAGGGCACGCTCCGCCCCGGCGACGCCCTCATGCTCTACACCGACGGGCTGGTCGAGGCGCCCGGCCGCGACCTCGACGCGGGCATCGACCGGCTGGTCGGCGAGGCCGAGCGCCTGGTCCCCCGAGGCTTCCACGAGGGCGCCGAAGAGCTCGTCGCGGAGATGGCCGCCGCGCGCGACGACGACTGCGCGCTGGTGCTGATCTGGCGTAAGTGAGCCGCCGCTCGTGTCGGCGAGCGCGCGCCTCGCATACCTGGCAGGCTGATCACATGAGCACTGTCACGTTGCGGCCGATCGACGAGGAGCTCCTGCCGCGGGTACTCGAGGCGGCCGTGGCCGGCGCGGACCCCGCCGAGGCCATGCCCCCCGTTCCGGGCCCGCCCGGATGGAACCCCGAACGCCGCGCGGCGTTCGGCGACTTCCACCGCTCGATCGCCGGCACGACGTACGCCATCATGGCCGGCGAGGAGGTCATCGGCGCCACACGGCTCACCCCGGCCGAGGCTCCCGGCGCGGCCGAGATCGGCATCTGGCTGACCCGCCGGACCCGCGGCAAGGGACACGGTGTGGCGGCCCTGCACCTGCTGATCGAGGAAGCCCGCGCGCAGGGAAAGACGGCCCTGATCGCGGAGACCGACGCCGCCAACCCGGCCGCCGTCGGCCTCCTGCGCAGCCTGGGCGCGAAGCTGTGGGAGGACCCGGACACGGGCGCCGTCCACGCCACCCTGCGCGTCGGCGACTCGGTCGAACACGGCCTCGGCCGCTGACCGGCGAAGCGCGCCGCCGCGGACGGGCAGACGGTGAAGGTGAGCAGTCACTCTCTTCCGAAACCGAAAGACTATCCCTCGCGCATTCTGGCCTGATGGAGTCCGCTTAACGGCAGAAAACGCGACCGATCGGCGCAGGACGGGCACCCGCCAGAACGGGCCATCGCCCTCGACTCCCTCGCGACATCCCGACGGCGACCGCCGCACGGAGGCCGGTCTGCCCGTGGCATGGCGGCTTCACCATGACGGCATCCCGGATACCGAGGCGCCGAGTTCACCGAACTCCTGGGCACTACGCGGCCGGATTCGGCAACCCGAAATGCGCCGGCGCGGCGCACGATGACACCCCGCACGCCGGATCTCTCAGCGTGCCGATGGCAGGCCGTCCGGCCCTCGGTCTCCAGCATCCCGAACACTGGAAGACCAGAGGCGTGGTGCCGGTGCGGACAGCCGTCGGCCATGACCGGGCCCTCGCTGAGATCCGACACCCTGACCACACCGCTCTGGCACAAGCGGTCGGGGTTATCTGCTGACCGACCGATCTGGCACAGAACTGGCACGCTTAGGGGGACACGGGCGACACTTCCTGCCCCTCCTGCTGGCCTGCGCCGTCTCGCATGTTGTGAACCTTAGGATGGCGATCGCCGCTGCGGAGTTAAGTCCGAATTGGCACGTGATCGGAGACGGCATGTGGGAGACGACGGTCGTCGTCGAGCGTTCGCAGCTTGTCGATGCGCAGCAGGACCAGGTGTTCTCACTGCTCGCCGACCCGGTGGTCTGGTCACTGCGGCCAGGGCACTTCGCGTTCGAGGTGGCCGCACCGCCGGACTCTGGACGGCTCTTCTGCTGGCTCGGCGTTCACCGCGACCACGTGGGAGGGTCCGTGCTCACGGTACGCGAAGAGGTGCCGGGCCAGGCGATCAGCTTCCGAACGCCGGTGCTCGAGTCGGTTTTCACCCTCTCCGCCACGTCGGAAGGGGCGCGCGTGAAAGTGACGATCGCGGTGCGGCAGACCGTCCGGCGCGGACTCAAGCCTGACAGGGAAGCGAACTGGCCATGGCGGCTGCAGGTGTGGCTCGATGCAATCCGGGCGGCGGTGGAAGGCCGGCGTCCGTGGCCGGGCATCGGAATCCCCCCAGATGTGTGGCAAAGGTTGGCGGGACGACGGGAGCTGAAGAACCCCGCGACCACTGCTGTGGCAGGGCTGATCGCCGCTCCTCCGGAACAGGTGTGGGAGGCGATCTATGCCGCCGGCACGCTGAGCGTCGCGCTGCCAGAGGACGTGCTCTGCGGCGGGCGCGTCCCGGGCAGCCCCGAGCGGCAGGTGGGCGAGACGCAGTACCAGATCACGCGCGATGCCGACGGGAAGCTCTGCCCCTCTTTCAGCGTGGTCACCGAACTGGTGCCCGGACACAGCTTCCTGGCTCAGAGCACAGGCCCATCGCATGGTGAGCTGCACCATCTCCTCACGCCAGTGGCAGAAGGCACGCGGGTCGAAATGACATGGCGCTTGCCCGCACGAGTACTGAAGAGGAGTCGCAGAGAGGACGTGATGCACAGTGCCGCCACTGTCTTGCAGGCGATCCTCGACGCCTACAAGGCCGTGATCGAAGAATCGCCAGATCAGCGGTAGCACGCCGCTCGCGCCGCGTGTTCCTCCGCTGGTCCTGCTGGGTAAGCCGCTGAGGGCACACCGCGACCGACGGCGACATCTCCGCCTCAACGCGGAATCGATCCCTGCTCTGGACCACGACCCGGGCTGCCACGGCAGCACCCGAGGTGGCTCGCGTGGTCATCCGACGAAGTCGGTGAACCAAATCCACACCACCGAGTAGCGGTTGACCTGGGTCTTTGGAGCGGGCGACGGGAATCGAACCCGCGTAGCCAGTTTGGAAGACTGGGGCTCTACCATTGAGCTACGCCCGCGCGGCCGTGCAGATCCCGGCGTCAAACGCCCCGGACCCAACACGTCACCCGCGTAGCGTACCGGTTCCCGGCACTGTGACGCGCGCCCCACAGGCATGATCGGCTGCGCCGATCAATGTGACCCTCGACCGGGGCAAGCCGGGCTACACTCAACTCGTTCACGGGCTGTAGCGCAGTTTGGTAGCGCACCGCGTTTGGGTCGCGGGGGCCGCCGGTTCAAATCCGGCCAGCCCGACGAGGCGGCTTCGCATACTCGCCGCTGGGGCGGCTTCGCGGTCGCCCGCGATTTTGCCCGGGGGGACGACCCCCCGGAGCCCCCCGATGTTCGCTTGCCTTCGGCTTCGCTCACGTTCCTCGTGGCTCTCGGCCCTCGTCCACTCTCGGCTCTCGGCTCTCGCCCTTCGGTCGTCGGCTTTCGCCGTAAGGTCCTGGTCCCTTGGGGCTTGCCTCTCGGTGTTTGGGTTCTCGTTGTTGGGGGTTTGGTTATGGATGGGGGGGTTCTTTTTGGGGTGGGAGGCGGCGGCCGGAGATTAGTTCTGGGGTTATGGCTATGTAGTGGGTGGGTTCGGTGGTGCTCCATGGGGTCAGGGGGAGGGTGCGTAGGCGGGAGATCTCGCCGTCCTCGGCGACCACGCGGGCGTGGCCGATGATGACCACTGACCAGCCGGACGAGATGTCGCGGTTGAACTGGTCGATCTCGAAGGCGACCACGGCGTTGCGGGCGGCGGCGGCCAGCTTTGAGCCGGCCGATGTCAAGATGACGACCTCGCCGTCGGCCATGACGAAGTTGACCGGCTGGACGGCGGGCAGCGCCCGGTCGGTGTAGACGATCCGGCCGAGGGGGACGCTTCCGAGCAGCTCGCGGCATTCCCGCTCGGTCAGTATTTTCAGGCCTTCCGAGTCGTACACGAGGTCCACGCCCTCAACCAACCTGATCTCCCGCGCTCTGCTGCACGGCGGCGGCCCGGGTCCAGGTGGAGATGGCCGGGGGAACTCGGCCGCCCTGCTTCGACGCTAACGAGGATCGCCTCGGCGTCGGCGGTCCGAAACGCCCCGGTTGCAGGGACGAAGGTCCCGGGCATCTCCGGCGGTCACCCCCGCCTCTGCGCCCAAGCGGACAACATAGACAACCCCGGTCACGCCTCGTCTCCGGTCGGACGCGCCCCTCGCCGGCGGAGCGGCGCTCCTAGAGTCGGCGGAGGGGCTCGGAGGCGCCCTTTCGCAATACTTGGCGACGCATTGCCGCCCCAACTGTCCGCGCGCGGGCCGGAACACCATAGACTTGGCGCGCGAAGGCGCGGTGACGCACTCTGACGTGCCCGCGTCCCGGCTGAAAACGCAGCCGCCCACGACATCCAACGTGAAATCCGTGCCGCGGCCGGATCAAGGAGACCGCCCAAAGTGAAGACCGATGTGGAGGAGCTGAGCCCGACGCGGGTCAAGCTCACCGTCGAGGTTCCCTTCGACGAGCTGAAGCCCAACCTCGAGAAGGCGTACAAGGAGATCTCGCAGCAGGTGCGCCTCAAGGGGTTCCGCCCTGGCAAGGTGCCGGCGCGCCTGATCGACCAGTACGTCGGACGGGGCGCGGTCCTGCAGGAGGCGGTCAACGACGCGCTCCCCGGCCTCTACGGCCGCGCCGTCGAGGAGACCGAGCTCTTCGCGCTCGGCCAGCCCGACGTGGAGATCACCGAGCTGGAGGACAACCAGCAGTTCGCGTTCACCGCCGAGGTCGACATCCGGCCCAAGTTCGAGGTGCCCGACTACGACGGCCTCGAGATCACGCTCGACTCGGCCGAGGTGACCGAGGAGGAGGTCGAGGAGACCCTCTCCAACCTGCGCGAGCGGTTCTCGACGCTGACCAACGCCGACCGGGCGGCGCAGGAGGGCGACTTCGTCTCGATCGACCTCGCCGCGACCGCCGACGGCGAGGACGTCGAGGACGCCCGTACGAGCGGCTACTCCTACGAGGTCGGCAGCCGCAGCTCGGTCGAGGGCCTCGACGACCAGCTCGTCGGCATGAACGCCGGTGACTCCAAGACCTTCACCACGACGCTGGTGGGCGGTGACCACGAGGGCCAGGAGGCCGAGGTCACCGTCACCGTGCACAGCGTGAAGGTCAAGGAGCTGCCCGAGCTCGACGACGAGTTCGCCCAGCTCGGCAGCGAGTTCGACACGATCGAGGAGCTGCGCGAGGACGTCCGCAAGCGTCTCGCCGACCAGAAGCTCCACCAGCAGCTCGGCCAGGCGCGGGACAAGGCCCTCGAAGCGCTCATGGAGAAGCTCGACATCCCGCTCCCGGAGAGCGTGATCGAGAACGAGATCGAGCGCCGCAACGAGCAACTCGACCAGCAGCTCCAGATGTACGGCATGAGCCGCGACAAGTACCTGGAGGACCAGGAGAAGTCCACGGAGGAGTACGAGGAGGAGCTCAAGGACGGCGCCCGCGACGCGGTCAAGGGCGGCTTCATCCTCGACCAGCTCGCCCTGCAGGAGAAGCTCACCGTCGAGAACGAGGAGCTGACCGACTACGTCGTCCGCAACGCGATGTCGATGGGCGTGCAGCCGGACGTTCTGGCCAAGCACCTGACCGAGAACAACCAGATCCCGGCCGTGGTGTCGGAGGTGCTGCGCTCCAAGGCCCTCAACCTGGTCGTCGAGCACGTCAAGGCCACCGACGACAAGGGCGCCGAGGTCGACATCGCCTCCATGCTGCGGCACGAGGCCGGTGAGGACGAGGAGGCCGCGGAGGCCGACGCGGCCGTCGAGGCCGAGACCGAGGCCGCTGAGACGGCAGAGACCGCCGAGGCCGGCGACGAGAAGGCCGACGCCTGATCGATCCGCGACACGACGGGCCGGCGCACCGAGCGCCGGCCCGTTCGCGTCTGCGGGGTCGGCCCACCTTCCACGCCCACAGCGAACATGCCTCCCTCGCGGCCAAAGCCCTCGCCGCAGCGCGTTAATGTCGCAAGCAACCGACCACGACCACGATTCCGGAGCAGGTGACGCAGTGACCACGCCTCCGACCTTCGAACCGCCGGCGCCCGTGCGGGCGCGCACGGCCGAGGCGCCCCTCCTGCCGTTGGGCGACCAGCTTTACCAGCGTCTGCTGCGCGAGCGGATCGTCTTCCTCGGGCAGCAGGTGGACGACGACATTTCCAACCGCATCTGTTCGGAGCTGCTGCTGCTCGCGGCGGAGGACTCCCGGCGGGACATCTACCTTTACGTCAACTCGCCGGGCGGCTCCGTGACCGCCGGTATGGCGATCTACGACATGATGCAGTACGTCCCGAACGACATCGCGACGGTCGGCATGGGCCTGGCCGCGTCGATGGGGCAGTTCCTGCTCTGCGCCGGCACGCCCGGCAAGCGCTACGCCCTGCCGCACGCGCGGATCATGATGCACCAGCCCTCCGGCGGCATCGGAGGGACGGCGTCCGACATCAAGATCCTCGCCGAGCAGATGCTGTACGTGAAGCAGACGCTCGCCGAGCGGATCGCCTTCCACACGGGCCAGTCGATCGAGCAGATCCAGACCGACTCCGACCGCGACCGGTGGTTCACCGCCGATGAGGCGAAGGACTACGGCTTCATCGACCACGTGGTGCACAACGCCACTCAGGTCACCTCAGAAGGCGCGGTGTCATGAACTTCGACCGGAGGGGGCTGAACCCCGTGAGCGACCAGATCCGGGCGGGCGTCCAGCCCATGGAGAGCCGCTACATCATCCCGTCGTTCGTCGAGCGCACCACGTACGGCGTCAAGGAGATGAACCCGTACAACAAGCTCTTCGAAGAGCGGATCATCTTCCTGGGCGTCCAGATCGACGACGCGTCCGCGAACGACGTGATGGCTCAGCTGTTCACCCTCGAGTCCATCGACCCCGAGCGTGACATCAGCATCTACATCAACTCGCCCGGCGGTTCCTACACCGCCATGACGGCGATCTACGACACGATGCAGTTCGTCCGCTGCGACATCCAGACGGTCTGCATCGGCCAGGCGGCCTCGGCCGCCGCGGTGCTCCTGGCGGCGGGCACGCCGGGCAAGCGCGCCGCGCTGCCGCACTCGCGGATCTTGATCCACCAGCCGGCCACCGAAGGCGGGTATGGTCAGGCCAGCGACATCGAGATCCAGGCCAACGAGATCCTCCGTATCCGCGAGGAGATGGAGACGATCTTGTCGCGGCACAGTGGTCAGGACGTCGAGAAGGTCCGCCGGGACATCGAGCGCGACAGATTCCTGACGGCAGAGGAGGCGAAGTCTTACGGTCTCATCGACGACATCATCGAGAGCCGCAAGAAGCGCGTTTCCGAGGTAGTGTCGTCGTAAGCGGCCCTTGAGTGACCCTCAGGTGTCGGCCATGTCGACCACACCGGAGGGCTCACTCACTGCCCGCCAGGCGGTAACGTCGAGACAACGTCGAGAGCCTCAGCACGCTCCCTCGTCCGTCCCGCGGTTCGAGGGTGAGCGGCCCCACGTAAAGGAGACAGGGTGGCACGCATCGGCGACGGTGGTGACTTGCTCAAGTGCTCGTTCTGCGGGAAGAGCCAGAAGCAGGTCAAGAAGCTCATCGCGGGTCCGGGCGTGTATATCTGCGACGAGTGCATCGATCTCTGCAACGAGATCATCGAGGAAGAGCTCTCCGAGTCATCCGACCTCAAGTGGGACAACCTGCCGAAACCACGCGAGATCTTCGAGTTCCTCGACTCGTACGTGATCGGGCAGGACAAGGCGAAGAAGGCCCTGTCCGTGGCGGTGTACAACCACTACAAGCGGATCCAGTCGGGCAGCGGCGGCAGGGATGAGAGCGTCGAGCTCTCCAAGTCCAACATCCTGCTGCTGGGCCCGACCGGGTCCGGCAAGACGCTCCTCGCACAGACGCTCGCCAAACTGCTCAACGTTCCGTTCGCCATCGCCGACGCGACCGCCCTCACCGAGGCCGGCTACGTCGGTGAGGACGTCGAGAACATCCTGCTGAAGCTGATCCAGGCCGCCGACTACGACGTCAAGAAGGCCGAGACCGGCATCATCTACATCGACGAGGTCGACAAGGTCGCCCGCAAGAGCGAGAACCCCTCGATCACGCGCGATGTGTCCGGTGAGGGCGTTCAGCAGGCGCTGCTGAAGATCCTGGAGGGCACCACCGCGAGTGTGCCGCCGCAGGGCGGCCGCAAGCACCCGCACCAGGAGTTCATCCAGATCGACACCACCAACGTGCTGTTCATCTGCGGTGGCGCGTTCGCCGGCCTGGAGAAGATCGTCGAGCAGCGCGTCGGCAAGCAGGGCATCGGCTTCAACGCGGTTCTGCGCACCAAGGACGACGACGGCGAGGTGGCCGACCTCTTCGCCGACGTCATGCCGGAAGACCTCCTGAAGTTCGGGATGATCCCGGAGTTCGTCGGACGCCTTCCGATCGTCACGAGCGTGCACAACCTCGACCGCGAGGCGCTGATCAGCATCCTCACCGAGCCGCGCAACGCGCTGGTGAAGCAGTACCACCGGCTGTTCGAGCTCGACGGCGTCGACCTGGAGTTCACCGACGACGCCCTTGAGGCGATCGCCGACCAGGCGATCCTGCGCGGCACCGGCGCGCGCGGACTGCGCGCCATCATGGAAGAGGTGCTGCTGTCGGTGATGTACGAGGTGCCGAGCCGCGCCGACGTCGCCCGTGTGGTGATCACGCGCGAGGCGGTCCACGAGCACGTCAACCCGACGCTGGTCCCACGCGAGCGCACCAAGCGGGAGCCGCGGGAGAAGTCCGCCTGATCAGGGCTTCTTCTCCATGTCGTCCCGCATCGACAGGAGCAGTCCGGCCGCCTGCGTGGCGTCGCCCGCGTCGGTCGTGATCACTCCGAGCGTGCCCTCGTCGGCCCAGCCGCAGGCCGCCAGCGTCGCCTGACCGGTGCTCAGCTGGTCGAGGCACATCACGGTGCCCTTGAGCCGCCCGGCCGGATAGGGCGTCGGCGTACGGCCGCCCGAGCCCGCGCTGACCGCCAGCCCGTTGATGAACTCCCTCAGCTGCGTCGCCGGATCGTCGAGGTGCCCGGACGCCCCGATGAACAGCACGGTCGTGGTCGTCTCCGCGGAACGGTGGTAGACGGCGGTCAGCGGGTTCGGCATGCCGGCCGCCTTCAGCCGCTGGCGCTGCCGGTCGGTGAGCTGCCGTGTGCCGGGGGAGTCGTCGCGCTGGAGGCCACCGGCCTGCGCGGGGGTGTTCAGCACCCGCGTCGGCGCCGCCATGACCGCCAACAGCGCGATCGCGGCGGTGACCAGGGCGCCCATGCCGAGCGCCGCGCTGATCCCCGCGCCCGCCCACATTCCGCGGGGCGACTCCTGGTGCGGAGGCGCGGTGTCGTACGGATGGGCGGGTGGAGCCGGTGACTCCCCGTCCGCCGACTCGGCCGCCCGCGTGCGCCGGATGGCGCTGGCGGCGAACCCGGCGGCCAGGCCCAGCATCGCCAGGCCGACGACGAGGACCGCGATGGCCAGGAGCGCCTTCACGAGAGTCGTCTCCCCTTGTGCCTCATCCCGAGAGTCCGTTCGGCTGGTCGCTGCCTGTCACATTGTCCTCCGAAACCGCGGCTCGCCCCAGTGGCGCGGCCGTCATGGGTCACGTTGAGAGGACCTTTCCACCGACGCGTCGCATCGAACCCGGCATTCTGCCGTAGACGCCTGGATGTGCGGGGCGAGACCACGGTTCCGGGAGAACCTCCGTACACTCCGACGGGTGACTTCGCACGATGCTCTGCCGACTCAGTACACCCCGGCCGACGTCGAGGGACGGCTCTACCAACGCTGGACCGACGGCGGCCTGTTCACGCCCGCCGTCGTACCCGGCGCGCCCGGTTTCTCGATCGTCATCCCGCCGCCGAACGTGACCGGATCGCTTCACGTGGGCCACGCGCTGGACCACTCGATCCAGGACGCGCTCGTACGCCGGCAGCGCATGCGCGGTCTCCACACACTCTGGCTGCCCGGCATGGACCACGCGGGCATCGCCACCCAGAACGTCGTGGAGCGCGAGCTCGCCAAGGAGGGCCTGTCCCGGCACGACCTCGGCCGCGACGCCTTCGTCAAGAAGGTCTGGGAGTGGAAGTCGGAGTCCGGCGGGAAGATCCTCGGGCAGATGCGTCGCCTCGGCGACAGCGTCGACTGGTCCCGCGAACGCTTCACGATGGACACGGGCCTGTCCAGCGCGGTCCTGACGATCTTCAAGCGCCTGTACGACGACGGCCTGATCTACCGGGCCGAACGCATCATCAACTGGTGCCCGCGCTGCCTGACCGCGCTCTCCGACATCGAGGTCGAGCACTCCGACGACGACGGCGAGCTGGTCTCGATCCGGTACGGCGGGGGCGACGACTCGATCGTCGTCGCCACGACCCGGGCCGAGACGATGCTCGGCGACACGGCCGTCGCGGTACACCCGGACGACGAGCGTTACGCCCATCTCGTCGGCCGTGAGATCGAGCTGCCGCTGACCGGCCGGCACATCCCGATCGTCGCGGACGCCCACGTCGATCCCGAGTTCGGCACCGGCGCCGTCAAGGTGACGCCGGCCCACGACCCGAACGACTTCGAGATCGGGCAGCGGCACGGGCTGCCGATGCTGACGATCATGGACGAGCGCGGCACGATCACCGCGCACGGCCCCTTCCAGGGCCTCGACCGCCTGGAGGCCCGGCCGGCCGTGGTCGACGCGCTGCGGCAGGACGGCCGCATCGTCGCCGAGACCCGCCCGTACGTGCACGCCGTCGGCCACTGCTCGCGGTGCAAGACGGTGGTCGAACCCCGCGTCTCGCTCCAGTGGTTCGTCCGGGTCGAGCCGCTCGCACGCGCCGCCGGCGACGCCGTCCGCGACGGCCGGGTGAAGATCGTGCCGGAGGAGATGGCCCCGCGGTACTTCGAGTGGGTCGACAACATGCACGACTGGTGCATCAGCCGGCAGCTGTGGTGGGGCCACCGCATTCCGGTCTGGTACGGCCCGGACGGCTCGACGATGTGCGTCGGTCCGGGGGAGCAGCCGCCGGAGGGCTGGACCCAGGACACCGACGTGCTCGACACGTGGTTCTCCTCGGCGCTCTGGCCGTTCTCGACGCTGGGCTGGCCGGCGGACACCGCCGAGCTGCGCGCCTTCTATCCCACGTCCGTGCTGGTCACCGGGTACGACATCCTGTTCTTCTGGGTCGCCCGGATGATGATGTTCGGCCTGTACGCGATGGACGGCGTCGAGCCGTTCAAGGTCATCGCGCTGCACGGCATGGTGCGCGACCAGTTCGGCAAGAAGATGTCCAAGTCGTTCGGCAACGTCGTCGACCCGCTGGAGTGGATCGACCGGTACGGCGCGGACGCCACACGCTTCACCCTGCTGCGCGGCGCGAACCCGGGCGGCGACGTCGCGGTCAGCGAGGAGTGGGCACAGGGGTCGCGTAACTTCTGCAACAAGCTGTGGAACGCCACGCGCTTCGCCCTGATCAACGGAGCGGCGATCCGGGAGCTGCCGCAGGACCTGTCGGTCGCGGACCGCTGGATCCTGTCCCGGCTGTCGTCGGTGGCCGCCGAGGTCGACGCCCACTTCGAGAACTTCGAGTTCGCCAAGGCGTGTGAGACGCTCTACCACTTCGCGTGGGACGAGTTCTGCGACTGGTACGTCGAGCTGTCCAAGGTGCCGGGCATGAGCGCCGACGCCCCGGCCGTGCTGGGCCGCGTGCTCGACGTCCTGCTGCGCCTGCTGCACCCGCTGACGCCGTTCGTCACCGAGGAGCTGTGGACCGCGCTGACGGGCGGTGGGTCGATCGTCACGGCCGCCTGGCCGACCACGGACGGCTTCGCGGACCCGTCGGCGGAGGCGGAGATCGCCGGCCTGATGCGCCTGGTGACCGAGGTACGCCGGTTCCGCGCGGACCAGGGCCTGAAGCCGGGCCAGAAGGTCGCGGCGACGATCGAGGGCCTGAACCCGGTGTACGAGGACGCGGTGCGCGCGCTGCTGCGCCTGACGCCGGGGGGCGATTCGTTCACCCCGACCGCCTCCCTGCCGGTCGAGGGCGTGACCGTGCGGCTGGACACGGCGGGCGCGATCGACGTTGCCGCCGAACGCGCACGGCTGGAGAAGGACCTGTCCGCCGCGCGCAAGGAGATCACCCAGGCGGAGGGCAAGCTCGGCAACGAACAGTTCATGGCCAAGGCCCCGGAGCAGGTGGTCGGCAAGACCCGGGCCCGCCTGGAACAGGCACGCGTGGACGTGGCGAGCCTGGAGGGACGCCTGGCGTCCCTGCCGGTGGTCTGACCTGGGGGGAAGGACTCGCCCTCGGGAGCGGCCGATCTGATGCGGGCCGCTCCCGAGTCTCCGGGACGTGTTGTTGGGTCCGCCATGCGTACGACGGACCGTCTGGGTGTGCCGGCACCGGTTGCGGTCCAGGATCCGCTTCCCTGCGGCGCTGTGCCGGGCTGGGCTCAAGGCTTCCCGCCTGTCTGACCATCCGTCCTTCCCCGGGTGTGCCGGTCGTGCTGGAGGTGTTCGTGGCGTGAGTGATGCTTGACCGCAAAGTCCCGTCACTGGTTCGTCCGCCCATCGGCTCCGGCCAGCGGCGGCTGGTCCTGCGGCAAGGCGGCGGAGTGGCGGTGCCCGGCACCAGCTCGGGAGCGCCGTCGTACGGGGCCGAGGAGAAAAATCTGGCGGCGGCGGTTTACGTCCAGCCGCAGCGGGCATGACTCCAGAACGCAGATTTACCTGCGACTATGCATACGCCCGCGTCGGGGGTTGACCTCGACGCCCGGGTGTCCTAAGCTTGTCCGAGCCTGCGGGGGAGCAGGACGTCGCAAGACGGCCGGCCCCGCGGAAGACACCCCAACGAAGAGCCGTGATGGACCTCGTCCGTTACGGGACCAACTGGATGTGTCGGCCCGATCGGGTTGCTGATCATCATCTGATGATGCAATCTCCGGGAACCTCCCTGCGATCAGACAGGAAGTCTTCGGGCTTCCTGTGTGAGTGTTGGGCGGGCCGAGTTCGTGTCGCTTGTCGGTCAATTCGACAAACGAAGCGGAAACGGTAAGATGGGAAATGTCCCAAGGGGGATCGAAAGAAATCCCAAAGGACTCCCGCTTTCGAAGTCGGAGCAATTCGACAAAGGAAACGGGAAAGGCTAAGATAGAGGAAATGCCCCAGCGGGGATCTTCTCAAAAAGATCTCCAACGGTGTGTGTCCGTTTCTTGAGAACTCAACAGTGTGTTAAAAGCCAGTGCCTTTTGGTCCTCGGCTGGGCTGGTTGGTCTGC
>NZ_JBHLZP010000077.1:0-23409 GCF_042429965.1 Actinoallomurus acaciae | reverse complement strand
CCGCTTGGCCGGTGCCGCGGCCTCCGTGGCCGACTGCGCCCGCCCGCGCTGCCCGCCGGTGTGCACCCGGCCGGACACCCCGCGGTGCCGCAGCCAGACCCGTCCGACGATGGCGACCTCGTCCGGCTCGCGGATCGGTGTCAGCCGCGCCCAGGTCTTCGCCTCGGTGAGGTAGCGGATCTGGGAGATCATCAACTCGGTCAGCCGCTTGCCCTCGATGACCGGTCGCGTCGCCAGCCAGGTCAGGACACCGGGCGGCACGATGTACACCACGTGCCAGGGCGTGTGGAACGGCACCTGGAGAAGTTGGAGCAGGACGATCCACGGCACGAATATGCCGAAGAAGACACCGATCTGCACCAACGGAAGCGGCATCGGCAGCCTGAGATCGTAAAGCTTGTAAAGCCGCTTTTCGATGCGCCAGATATTGGTGTACGTGGGCAGATCCACGCGGGCCCCACTTCCCCTAACTGGAACCGACCATATTCAGACCTGTACGGCAGCTGCGTTTATCAGGATATGCTTACTCCAAGTGCCTTGGCGATCGCTTTTGCCGTCGTCTCGATGATATTCGGTACGTAGAAGATCACTCCAATGCCGATGGCCAGAATGATGAACTGAACGAACCGCGTGATCTCTCTGGTGAAAAGAAAGAAGATCGCGACGATCGAGACGATGACCAGGAACAGCGGCCCGAAGACCGCGCGAAGCCATTTCGCGAGATCATCGGTGTTCAGGCCATTGGCGGGCTCCGCGATCTCATGATGCGGGAGCATCGCCAACATATGCTGAATCATCGACCTAGCCTTCCTCGGTCGGGGAGTGAATCGTAGCTTCCGGTTGGGACCGGCCGGCTCGTCATGACGCGGCCGGAAGGGTAGAACCTCGGATGTCCGTTACGTACCAATTGCCGTCTTTTTTCACCATCGTGAGCTGATAGGTCTGCTCGAGCGAACCACCCGTGGTCTTGGGCTGACCAGGAGCGACCTGCCAGATCACGGTCGCGTTGACCGTCCGCGCGTTGGCGTCTCCTCGCGGCGCGTCGATCTCTTTCAGCGCGCTGAAGGTGAACACGTTGCCGAGTCCCGTCACCGGCGGGTCGGAGTAGCGCTGCAGCGACGCGGTGTCGCCGCTCGCGTACGCCTTGAAGAACCCCGTGAGGGGCTCCTGCAACTCGTCTTCGAGCGCGCTGTCGCGATCTTGATTGGCCGCCGGCAACGCCGCTCTCGGCGGCGCCGGAAGCGTCGCGGGCCGACCGGATATCGCCAGCGCGCCGTCCTTCGCGTAGACCGGGACGGCCAGTTGAAAGATTTTTCCGTTGGCCTGCACCAGCAGCGTCACGATCGCCCGGTTGACGTCCTGCGCCTCGACCGAGGACACGTGCGCCGACCGCAGCACCGACCTTCCGGTGTTGTTCCAGCCCAGTTGCGGGTCCACGCCGGGAGCGATGAACTGCGCCAGCTGCTTTTGCCGGTCCACCGCCGTCGCCGGGTCGTAATTCAGATAGACGTCGGCGAAGGACAGTGCATAGGAAGAGGCCTCTTCCTGCGGGAACCCCGGCTTTTCCGAAGAGGGTGCGGACGGCGTCGACGGCTTGGCCGTGAAGCGCTCGAACGGCGCCCTGACGCCGTTGACCAGCACCACGATGATAAAAGCCCAGAGGATGACACGGCCGGCGTAGATCCACCACCGTCCGCCAGAGCCTCCCCAGCCGCCGCGGTCACCGCGACCGTCGCCGGACCCGCGACGGGCCTTGCCCCGCCGACCCTTGTCGTCTGGTTGATCCCAGGGGTCGCCGGGCGGGAATCCGCCCGGCGGGTAACCGGGCGTGCCGGCGTCTACAACGCCGGACGACCTGCGAGCCATCGTCCCTCCGCTCGCGCCTGCCCAGCCGGTTCGGCGCGCGTCTTATCCATCTACTGGTGTTTGATTTACCACCTTAACCACGGCGGTCAATTGTTCCAGTGTCGAGCGGAGATGCACAGCCCCGGCACGCGGTTGTGTATAACACGGGCCGTGACGAGCGGTATTACCGGAAGGCGAGGTTTGCCTCGCTTCCTACACGTTGAAGCGGAACTCCACGACGTCGCCATCCTGCATGACGTACTCTTTGCCCTCCATCCGGGCCTTCCCGGCGGAACGCGCGGCGGCCACGGAGCGTTCCGCGATGAGATCGTCGTAGGACACGATCTCGGCCTTGATGAACCCGGTCCGGAAGTCGGTGTGGATGACGCCGGCGGCCTCCGGCGCGGTCGCGCCCTTGCGGATCGTCCAGGCCCGCGCCTCCTTCGGGCCCGCCGTCAGGAACGTCTGCAGCCCGAGCGTGTCGAACCCGACCCGTACGAGCTGCGCCAGCCCGGGCTCCTGCTGGCCGGTCGACTGCAGCAGCTCCAGCGCCTCGTCGTCCGGCAGCTCGATCAGCTCCGACTCGATCTTGGCGTCGAGGAAGATCGCCTCGGCCGGGGCGACGAGCCCCTGCAGCCGCGCGCGCAGGCCCTCGTCGCCCAGCTCGTCCTCGTCGACGTTGAAGACGTACAGGAACGGCTTGGCGGTCAGGAGGTGCAGCTCACGCAGGACGCCCAGGTCGAGCCCTGAGGCGTACAGCGTGGTGCCCTCGTTCAGCATCTTCTGCGCCGTCTGGGCCGCGTCCACGACCGCGAGCTTGTCCTTGTCCTTGGTGGTCCGCGCCTCCTTCTCCAGGCGCGGCAGGGCCTTCTCCAGGGTCTGGAGGTCGGCGAGGATCAGCTCGGTGTTGATCGTCTCGATGTCGCGCAGCGGCGCCACGTCACCGTCGACATGCGTGACATCCGGGTCGTCGAAGACCCGGATGACCTGGCAGATCGCGTCGGTCTCCCGGATGTTGGCGAGGAACTGGTTGCCCAGTCCCTGGCCCTCCGAGGCGCCCTTCACGATGCCCGCGATGTCGACGAACTGCACGGTCGCGTGCACGATCTTCGCGGAGTCGTACAGCCGCGCCAGCTCGTCGAGGCGCGGGTCGGGCAACCCGACCACACCGACGTTCGGCTCGATCGTGGCGAAGGGGTAGTTCGCCGCGAGAGCGGTGTTCTTGGTCAGCGCGTTGAAGAGCGTCGACTTGCCCACGTTGGGCAGGCCGACGATTCCGATGGACAGGCTCACGGACGGCGAGTCTACGGCCCTGCCGCGCCCGGTCCGTCATCCGCCGGAGCGCTACCGGCCCGCCTGGCTCAGGTGCTGGGTGGCCTGCGCGGTGAGCGTCCGCACCACGGACGCCGGGTCCCGCACGTTACGCACCTCGAAGCTCTCGAACTCCACCCTGAACACCTGGTTGCTCAGGCGCGTGTAGGACTCGCAGCTCCCCGCCGAGCCCTTGGACGCGCCGCAGGCCATGAAGCTCTCGTCGCCGTCCGAGAGCGGAATGATCGTGGTCCCGGGCTTGTCGGCCTGCCGCCGCCTGATGTCGTACTGCTCCTCGGCGTCCTTGACGGTGGACCGGTCGAAGGTCTCCACGTACACATGGATCCGCCCGGTCGCGTCCGTGGCGTTCGCCTTCTCCCACGTGCACGCGGCCCCGTCCAGGCCCGATTCGGAGCCGGCGCCCGGCACGTACGCCTGGATCTGCGCCTGGCTGAGCAGCCAGCATCCGTCCGGTGCCTGCTTGAACCGGCCCTGGGACCCGGAGTTCCGCACGACCACCAGCACGACGCCGAGGACCACCACGACCAGGAACCCGGCGACCAGGAGGAGCACCGGCAGGCCACGCCGCGGCCTCCGCGGCGGGGGACCCGGCGGACCGGGGTACGGCGGCCCCGGATACGGCGGGCCCGGGTGAGGTCCCGGATTGTACGGTGGCTGCACGGGCGTCCCTTTGTTCTTCGGCGCCCCGGAGCGTAGCGGACGAGCCCTTGATCCGTAAGTGGGAGTTCCGCCCGCAGTGGGGCCCTCACCCGCGCGTCGGGCCGACTTTGCCCGGCGGCTTTGTCACGATGCGGAGATGGACGTTCTCCTGGGCCTGGTCGTTGGTCTCATCGTCGGTGCCGTCGCGGGCGTGGCCTGGGCCCGGAGCCGTACGGCGGTGCTCACGGCGCGGGCGAGGGCCGCCGAGGAGAAGGTCGCCTATGTCGAGGAGCGTCTCACCGAGCGCTTCCAGGCGCTGTCGGCGCAGGCCCTGGACGCCAGCAACCAGCGCTTCCTGGAGCTGGCCGGCACCCGCCTGGCCACCGCGAACGCCGAGGCGGCCGGCGAGCTCGACAAGCGCATCGCGCCTCTGAAGGACACGCTCGGCCGGGTCGAGGCGCAGCTGCGCGAGGTGGAGACAGGGCGCCGCGAGTCGCACGCGATGCTGGCCAAACAGGTGGAGTTCGTCCGGCAGAGCTCCGACCAGCTCCGCCGGGAGACCCAGACGCTCGTACGGGCGCTGCAGCGGCCCGAGGCGCGCGGCCGGTGGGGCGAGCTCCAGCTGCGCCGCGTGGTGGAGATCTCCGGCATGACGCGCCACTGCGACTTCGACGAGCAGGCCACGGCGGGAAGCGGGGTCCGCCCCGACATGGTCGTACGCCTCGCGGGCGGCAAGAACATCGTCGTCGACTCCAAGGTGTCCCTCGCGGCGTATCTGGAGGCCGCGGACGCCGAGGAGTCCGGCGTGTGGAAGACGCGGCTCGACGCGCACGCCCGGCACCTGCGCGAGCACGTCGACCGGCTGGCGGCCAAGTCGTACTGGCGCTCCTTCAGCCCCGCGCCCGAGTTCGTCGTGCTGTTCGTGCCGGGAGAGGCGTTCCTGGCGCCGGCGCTGGACCGCGACCCCGGCCTGCTGGAGTACGCGATGCGCCGCCGGGTGCACATCGCCACCCCGACGACGCTGATCACGATGCTGCGAACGGCGCACTACGCGTGGCAGCAGGAGGCGCTGTCGGAGAACGCCCGCGCCGTGTTCGAGCTCGGCCGGGAGCTGTACGAGCGGCTCGGCACGCTGGGCCGCCACGTCGACCAGCTCGGCAAGTCGCTGACGAACGCGGTCGTCGCCTACAACCGTACGGTCGGGTCGCTGGAGAGCCGGGTCCTGGTCACCGCGCGGCGGCTGAACGAACTCGGCGTGACCGACGACGAACTCGACACACCCGACCAGGTCGGCGAACCGGCCCGTTCGCTCTCCGCGGCCGAACTCGCCGACGACGCGGACGAGAACCGCCAGATCCGTCTGCTTCCCTGATACCGGTAACGTCGTGTCGCGGGACGTGACCCCCCGAAGCGGGTTACCGTACGCTCAGGCACGCTCGACTCTGGGACGGCTGGTGGCAACGGACACGCGCGGAGGCCCGAAGGTGGCATCTCCTCCCCCGGGGGGGAAACGCCGGCGGCGCCCGCCCACCGGCCCGGCCGTCACGCTGACCGGCCGGGGCGGCATCGTCGTCGTGTTCGCCTCGACCCTGCTCGGTGCGATCTTCAGCGGGCTGTTCGGCCTGCACGCGGCGCAGGGGTTCCTGTTCATCCTCGGCTGCCTGCTGGCGGTGCTGACGACCCGCCGTACGGATCTGCTCGTCCTCGTGGTCAGCCCACCGCTGATCTTCTTCTTCGTCTCCCTGATCGGCGCGGCCGTCGGCTCGTTCGGGGAGCGCTCGTTCGTCGTCAGCATGCTGCTGACCCTGATCACGACGTTGACGTCGAACGTGCCGTGGCTCTTCGTCGGCGCGCTGCTCGTGCTGCTGATCGCCGTTCCGCGCGGGCTGCCGGCGAACCTGCGGGAACTGCGCGCGAGCATCGCCGCGGACAACCCCTTCCGCGGCCGCACGTCCCTGCTCGGCCGCAAGGACGTCGACGACGACCCGGTCCGCTGGGACGAACCCGCCGACCCGAGCGCGTCCGACTAGGTGTACTGCCCAGGCAGGTTGGTTGAGGACGCGTGGCGACACGGTGCGAATGTGGGTGATTGGTGAAGGCCTGCGGTTGTGGAGTGGAGCTGTCTAAGGAACCGCTCCATCGACCAGGAGGCCTTGGTGTCCCATGCTAAGGCTGCCTTGACTCCTCGTGGGCGTCTTCGGCCGGCGCGTTTGATCGTCGGGGACGGCTGGCCCATTGCCCGGGCATGCCGGCCTCCACCGTCCACGCGGTGCCGACCCGCCGCAGGCTGAACCGGCTACCCCACCTCGGCCAGGCCACCGGCGAGCCGATCCGCCCCTATAAACACGACCAGCCTGGCGCGATGCCGCACGTGGATGTGAAAAAGTCCGGCAACATCCCCGATGACGGCGGCTGACGCTACGTGAGCCGGGTCCAAGGCGAACACGACCGCGAAGCCACCGCCAACCGCACCGGGTCGCCAACGGCCGAGCCCTGCGCCGCCTCTACAACTCCGAACACGCCGCCACAAAGCCCTGCCAACCCGGCTCCACCTCTACGACCACCACCCGATCGACCAACCTCCCTGGGCAGTACATCTAGGGCGTATTTTGTGGATCTTGGTTGAGCCACACGCGATGGTCACCACACTCCGATGATGAGCAGCGGGCTTCTCATCGCGGGTGGCGAGTCCGCGGAAGCGTTTGAGCTGGCCGAGGCAGCGTTCGACGACGTTGCGGCGCCCGTAGATCTCTTTGTCGAAGCCACGGCGGCGCCATCCGCGCCGGGAGCGGGAGGCGCGTTGGTCCCAACGGACGCGGAGGATGCGGATCGCTTCGATGACCTCGATCAGACGGGTGCGATCGTTGATGCTGCCGCCTGCGCGGACGAAGGACAGCGGCAGGCCGCGTCCGTCGCAGGCGAGGTGGACTTTGGTGGTCGGCCCGCCCCGGGGTGTCCCGCCGATCGGCTCCTGTGCGGATCCTCCACAGGGCCCAGCGGCGGGGATCAGGCGGAGCGGAGGTCGCGGCGGAGTTCGTGGGGCAGGGCGAAGACCATGCGTTCGCGGACGGACTCGACCTCTTCGACCGTGTCGAAGCCGTGGGCCGCGAGGCGTTCGAGGACGCCGTTCACGAGCTCCTCCGGCACCGAGGCGCCGCTGGTCACGCCGACCGTCGTCACGCCCTCCAGCCACGTCGGGTCGATCTGGTCGGCGTAGTCGACCAGGTACGACGCGTCGGCGCCGTGGTCCTTGGCGACCTCCACCAGGCGCTTGGAGTTGGAGGAGTTCTGGGAGCCGACCACGATGACCAGCTGGGACTGAGCGGCGATCTCCTTGACCGCGACCTGGCGGTTCTGCGTGGCGTAACAGATGTCGTCCGACGGCGGGTCGATCAGCTTGGGGAACCGGGCGCGCAGGGCCTCGACGGTCGCGGCGGTCTCGTCCACGGACAACGTGGTCTGGGAGAGCCACACGACCTTCTCCGGGTCGCGGACCGTGATGTTGGCCACGTCGTCCGGCCCGTCGACCAGCTGGACGTGCTCGGGGGCCTCGCCGCTGGTGCCGATGACCTCCTCGTGGCCCTCGTGGCCGATGAGGAGGATGTCGTAGTCGTCGCTCGCGAACCGCCGGGCCTCCTTGTGCACCTTGGTGACCAGCGGGCAGGTCGCGTCGATCGTACGGAGGCTCAGGCCGGCGGCCTCCTCGTGGACGACCGGGGCCACGCCGTGGGCGGAGAAGACCACGATGGCGCCCTCGGGGACCTCCTCGGTCTCGTCCACGAAGATCGCGCCCCGTTCTTCGAGCGTCTTGACCACGTGCACGTTGTGCACGATCTCCTTGCGCACATAGATGGGGGCGCCATAACGCTCGAGCGCCAGCTCCACCGTCTGGACGGCACGGTCGACGCCCGCGCAGTAACCACGCGGCTTGGCCAGGAGAACGCGACGAGTCATAGGCACCATGGTAGGTGGGATCGCGGCAGGCGATCCCACCGCGGCGAAACCGGCCACGGCACGTGAACGTCGCGACACCGTAGGGCAGAGTGTTCGTAGACACACCGTCGGGTACCGGCCGGTCCGTTTGTACCGGGCTGGAGAGAGCAGAAACAAACGATGACACGATCACCACGCCATCTCAGGGACCAGGTCAAGGACACCGTGAGCGAGCTGCCGATCCAGGCCGCCCGGTTGGCGGTCATGGGGGTCGGGCGGGCCCTGCTGCTCACCGACCGCCTGCGCAAGGACTATCGCGAGGCGCGCGAGTCCGGGCTGAGCCCCGTGCTGGGCCGGCTCAAGAACGACGCCGAGAACCTCACCGGCATGGTCGTCGGCAAGGTCGCCGGCAACGGCAAGGTCGAGGAGCCGCCGAAGGGCCGCCCGGCCGGCGACTCGGAGATCTCCGTCGGCAAGCCGAAGCCGTCCGCGACCACGCGCCCCGCTGATCGTGCGAAGCCGGCCACGGCGCCGCCGGCGCGGCCCTCGGCGTCCTCCCGGCCCAAGTCCGCGACGGCGAAGCCCGCGGCCGCCAAGCCCACCCCGAAACCGGCGCCGAAGCCCTCGCCGAAACCGGCCGCCAAGCCCAAGGCCAAGCCCCCCGCGGCGGAGAAGGCGAAGCAGGCCGAGGCGAAGACCGCGCGGCCGAAGCCGCGCGCCAAGGCGGTCGCGAACCTGCCGATCGCGGGGTACGACGAGGCGACGCTCGCCTCCGTACGCGCCCGGCTGCGGGGCCTGGATGCCAAGCAGGTCGGTGAGCTGCGCGACTACGAGCGGGCGCACGCCGCGCGCGCCGACTTCCTGCGCATGTACGAGAACCGCATCGCCAAGCTGCGCGGCTGACAGGCCGCTCGAGACACCGCCGAAGCCCTACGGGCCCGGCGGCATTGGTGCGTGCGCCGGTGAGGCGAACGGGCCGAAGACTCACGAGTGGAGCATCGCCGCGGCCGCCCGGCAGGGACGCCGGGCTATGCGACCACCGGGTCGCGATGTGCGGGGGGCGCTCCCCCGTCGGGAAGCAGCTCACCGGTGTCATCGAAAATGATCACACCGTTGCACAACAGTCCCCACCCCTGTTCCGGGTGGTAGGCGACCAGTTTGGCCGCGTCGTGGTCCGGCGCCTCCGCGGACGGGCAGAACGGCTGGTGCTCACACACAGGACCCACACCCCCTGAAGAACCTGCTGTCGCCTTGGCTCTGAATACCAGCATGCCCGTGCCTGCCGGAAAAAACATCGGGACAACTACCTGCACGGATACCCGAACCCGTATCTGAGGACAACCTCGCCCGGCTCAGCATTCACCCTGCTCCCCGTAAGTCGCGTCACACGTGGACGGGCCGGTAGGCGGCCAGCCAGTCGTTGAGCGCGATCACGCGTTCGAGGCCGATGCGGTCGCGCTGGAGGCTCGCGGTCCCGACCGGGCGCCTCAGCGCCGTGCGGACCGCCGCCTTGTCCAGGTACGGCTGGATCGGCGCCGCGGGATCGGTGGCGAGCTCGCCGAGCCGGTCCCGGATGGCGCGTTCGTAGCTGACATTCTGCGTCGACGGATACGGGCTCTTGACGCGCCGCACGACCGACTCGGGCAGCGCGTCGGCCACCGCCCCGCGCAGCAGGCTCTTCTCCCGCCCGTCGTAGGTCTTGTACGACCAGGGCGTGTTGAAGACGTAGTCCACGAGCCGGTGGTCGCAGTACGGCACGCGCACCTCCAGGCCGACCGCCATGCTCAGCCGGTCCTTGCGGTCGAGCAGCGTGCGCACCCAGCGGGTGAGGTGCAGGTAGCAGATCTCCCGCATCCGCCGCTCGTGCGCGCTCGTGCCGGGCACGTGGGGCACCTCGGAGAGCGCCTCGCGGTAACGCCGGTGCTGGTAGGCCTCGGCGCGGGCGTCGAAGTCGCGGTCGAGCAGCTCAAGGCCGTTGGTGAACGCCGTGGTCGCCCACGGGAACGTGTCGGCGGCCACGACCGACGAGTCGTGGAACCACCGGTAACCGCCGAAGACCTCATCGGCCGACTCGCCCGAGAGCGCGACCGTGGAGTGCCGCCGGATCTCCCCGAACAGCAGGTACAGCGAGGTGTCCATGTCGCCGAATCCGGGCAGGTCACGCGCGCGCAGGACGCTGTCCAGGACCTCCGGTGAGACGAGCTGGCCGGTGTCGAGCACGACGTCGGTGTGCTGGGAGCCCACGTGCTTGGCGACGTCGTGGACGTACGGGGTGTCGGCGGTCTCGCGGAGCTCGTCGGGGGTGAACCCGACGGTCTCCTCGACGAAGTCGACCGCGAACGACCGTACGCTGTCCGCGCCCAGGGCCTGGTCGGCCAGCGCGGTCAGGGCGCTGGAGTCCAGGCCCCCGGACAGCAGCGTGCAGAGCGGCACGTCGGAGATGAGCTGGCGCTCGACGATGTCGTCGAGCAGCTCGCGCACGTGCCGGACGGTGGCGGGGATGTCGTCGGTGTGCTCGCGGGCTCTCAGCGACCAGTAGACGTGGTCGGTGGCCCCCTCACGGCCGACGCGCACGGTGTGGCCGGGCTCGACCTCGCGCATCCCGGCGAAGATCGCGTGCCCCGGCGTCTTCGCCATGGTCATCAGCTCGAACAGTCCCTCGTCCTCCACCCGCGCGGTGAACATCGGGTTGGCGAGGATGGCCTTGGGCTCGGAGCCGAACAGCACACCGTGCGGCGTGAGCGCGTAGTAGAGCGGCTTGATCCCCAGGCGGTCGCGGGCCAGCAGGAGCTCCTCGGTCCGCCGATCCCAGATCGCGAGGGCGAACATGCCGTTCAGCCGGTCGACCAGGGCGGGGCCCCACCGCAGGTACGCCTGGAGGACGACCTCGGTGTCGCTGCGGGTGCGGAAGCGGTGGCCGTGTCCTTCGAGCTCACGGCGCAGCTCACGGAAGTTATATGCCTCGCCGCTGTAGACCAGCGTCGCCGGGCCCTCGCTCATGGGCTGCACGCCGCCCTCGACGTCGATGACGGCGAGCCTGCGGTGCCCCAACGCGACGTGCGGCTCGATCCACAGCCCCTCGTCGTCGGGGCCGCGCAGCCTCATCGTCCGTGTCATGTTCAGCGCGGTCGAACGCTCGGTGGTGAGGTCGCGCCCATAGTCCACCCAGCCGGTTATGCCGCACACGGGATCCCCCTGTCACGAGCCGGCGAACAACTTCTCCAGCGCCGGCAGCGCGGCCTCGATGGACGCGCGCTCGGCGTCGTTCAGCAATGTCATGCGCCCCGCCAGAAAGGTGATCCGCTGTTCCCGGGCCTGCTGAAGGCGTTGGCGTCCCAGAGAGGTGAGCTCGGCGGTGACCACCCGCGCGTCGTCGGCCTCGCGTCCGCGGATGACCAGCCCGTCGCGGGCGAGGCGGCCGATCTGCCGCGTCATGGTCGGCAGCCGGACACCGTGCTCCGCGGCGAGATCGGACATCCGGCGCGAGCCATCCTCCAGCGAGCCCATCACGAACATCTGCTGTGTCGTAATGGCCTGACCGGCATTCGCGCGGCGAAGCATGAGCACGATGTCGCGGATCTGCCGGTTGAATCGTTCGGCGAGCGCACGGGGATCGGACATGACCTTTCCTCCTTCCAAGCTAGCAGAGCGCCCCGTTTAGCTGGGCTAACTACGGAGTGTGGGGCGTAATTCACGCTTCGTCCAGCTCGGCTCGCCAGAACCACCAGGCTCGTTGCTCCCCGGCCGCACACCGTCCCCGCGGGCCGTTAGGCTGCGCGCATGGCGCTGGAGACCTCGCCGGAGTCGCCGACCCCGGTCCGTACCGTCCTGCAGCTCGTCGGAGGCTGGATCTCCAAGCTCGGGCGGATCTGGGTCGAAGGGCAGATCACCGAGCTGAACCGCCGCGCGGGCACGGTCTACTTCACGCTGCGCGACCCGGTCGCCAACGTGTCCGTACGCGTGGTCTGCCCGCGCACCGTCTGCGACGCCGGCGGCCCGGCCGTCATCGACGGCGCACGCGTGGTCGTGCACGCCAAGCCCGACTTCTACATCAACCGCGGCTCGTTCGCGCTCTCGGCGTTCGAGATCCGCCCGGTGGGCGTCGGCGAGCTCCTGGCCCGGCTGGAGCGGCTCAAGCAGCTCCTCGCGGCCGAGGGCGTGTTCAACGCTGAGCGCAAGCGTCCGCTGCCCTTCCTGCCGGGCACGGTCGGGCTGATCTGCGGCCGCGACTCCGCCGCCGAGCGCGACGTGCTGGAGAACGCCCGCCGCCGCTGGCCCGCGGTCCGCTTCAAGGTGGAGAACACCGCCGTCCAGGGCTCGTACGCGGCCGGCGAGGTCATCGACGCGCTGGGCCGGCTCGACGCCGACAAGGACGTCGACGTGATCGTCATCGCCCGTGGCGGCGGTTCCCTGGAGGACCTGCTCGCCTTCTCCGACGAGGCCCTCGTACGCGCGGTGGCCGCCGCCCGCACGCCCGTGGTCTCCGCGATCGGGCACGAGCAGGACACGCCCCTCCTCGACTACGTCGCCGACGTCCGCGCCTCGACGCCGACCGACGCGGCCAAGAAGACCGTGCCGGACGTGCGCGAGCAGCTCACGCTGGTCCGGCAGCTGCGCGACCGCGGCCGGCGCTGCCTGTCCGGGCGGGTCGAGCGCGAGGTGCAGTGGCTGGCCGGGGTGCGCTCACGGCCCGCGCTGGCCGATCCCGTACGGGAGATCGAACGGCAGGCGGAGGCGGTCACCACCCTGCGCGACCGGGCACGGCGCTGCCTCGCCTCGGCCCTCGATCGCGCCGCGGACGACCTCTCCCACACGCGGGGGCGGCTCGTGGCCCTCTCCCCCGCCGCCACGCTCGAGCGCGGCTACGCCGTCGTCCAGCGTCCCGACGAGTCGGTCGTCGGGGCCGCCGCCGACGTGAGCAAGGGCGATGCGTTGCTGATCCGCTTCCACGACGACCAGATCACCGTCCGCGTGGAGGACGAGGGAGCGGTGTGAGCACCGCCTCACCTGGCGAAACCGCGTAATCCGCCCGAACACCCCTGGATCATGCGGATAATGGTCGCTCACCTCATCCGTCACACGCATCCCATCTGTCGAAGGACTCCTCCGTGACACAGCCCCCGTACCAGCAGCCGCCGTACCAGGGGCCCGGCCCCTACCAGCAGCAGGCGTACCAGCAGCAGCCCGGCCACGGGCAGTACCAGGCGCCGTACCAGCAGCCCCCGCAGCAACAACAGCAGCAGCAGCCGTACGGGCAGCAGTGGGGCCAGCCGCAGCAGCAGGGCTACCAGCAGCCCCCGCAGCAATATCAACAGCAGCAGTACCAGCAGCCCCAGTACCAGCAACAGCAGCCGTACCAGGCACCGCAGCAGCAGGCCTACGGCGGGCAGGCCTGCCGTCTGTGCGGGAGCGGACCCGCCGCCCAGGCGACGTTCCGCGCCGTGGTCGGCGCGGTGTTCATGCACACGATCTGGACGGCGCCCGGCCCGTACTGCCGCGACTGCGGTCTGCACACGTTCCGGCGGCAGACCGCCAAGTCGCTGACGGGCGGCTGGTGCAGCGTCGGAGCCATCGTGCTGACCCCGATCTTCGTGTTGATGAACCTCAGCTCCCGCAGCAATGTCGCGAAGCTGCCCGCGCCGCAGCCGCAGGGCGACGGGCGCGCGCCGCTCGACCCGGGCCCGCCGGTGTTCCAGCGCCCGGGCGCGTACCTCTACCCGGGGCTGGCGTTCCTCCTGTTCGTCCTCATCATCGTCGGAAACCTCAGCAGCTGACCGGCGGCCCGGCACGGGCGGGCCGCGTTGCCCGTAGGGTGGTTCGGGTGACGGAGGAGAAACCAGAGCTGTCCTACGAGCAGGCCCGAGACGAGCTGGCGGACGTCGTACGCCGGCTGGAGGCCGGCGGGCTCACGCTCGAGGAGTCGCTCACTCTCTGGCAGCGCGGCGAGAAGCTGGCGGGCATCTGCGAGGAGTGGCTGGAGGGCGCCCGCGCGCGGCTCGCCGCGGCCATGGCCGAGCGGGCCGAGCCGGCCACCGAGGCGGCCGAGGGCGCGCCCTTCTGAGCCGCTGAGCCCCGTTGTGTCAGCCGACCGGCGTCGCCGCCGAGGACGGCTTGGGCTGGGGCTTCAGCGAGGCCGCTAGCACGCCGAGCTCGTCGTAGGAGGCCGTGCCGGTGAGAACGATCGTGACGCCGGGGAAGCGGTGGACGAGTGAGCGCTGCTTCTTGTCCGGCCGGAACGTGCGGTCCCAGGTCACGCCGGCGATCTGGGCGGTGCCGTCCGGGTGGCCCTGGCTCGTCATGCGGTCGATGAAGTGACCGGCGCCGTCCGGCGTCTCGTTGCTCTCCTCCAGCGCGGCGAACTCCTTGCTCGCGGTGGAGAAGCCGAGGTGCCAGGAGATCGGCCCCTGCCCGCGGCCGCTGAGCCGGGTGCTGGTGGGGAACCACTGCGGCGGCAGGCCCTGGGGCGCCAGCACCTGATACGGGGCGACGGCGGTGAGCCCGGCCAGGTCGCTGCTGTAGTCGGCATGCGGCGTGGCGGACTCGTTGTGCCGCGGAGTGATCAGAATGACCAGGCCGACGAGGGCCAGCGACGCGAGCATCGCCATGGTGAAGCCCGGCAGCCCCGACATGAGCCGCTTGTACACCGACGGCGACACGACGTAGGGCCCCTCGGGCGGACGCGTCGCCGTGGCGGTGGTGCCGGGCCCGTCGGCGGCCGAGCCGTCCGGCGCGGTGGCGTCGTCCGCCGGCTCACGACCGTCCACGGGGGCTCTCCATGCGGGAAATGATCGCCAGGACGTCGTCGGCGAGACGCCGTGACGCCGTCTCGTCCTCCGACAGCGACACCTCCGAGACCGCGCCGGACATCGCGCCGGTCAGCACGACGACGAGTGCCTCGTCCACCTCGCCGTCGCCGGTGTGGAAGAGCGCCGCGTTGCGCCGCGCCCAGGTGCGGAGGCGGTCGCGCAGGGCCCGGTCGAAGCCGGGCGGCCCGTCGCCGGACAGGAACAGCCGGGCGAGGTCGGGCTCGGCGAGGCACCCGTCGAGGTAGGCGCGCGCGCCGGCGATGAACAGCCGCATCGGGTCGGTCTCGCCCTGGTCGCGAGCGAGGTGGACGGCCTCGCGGGTGCGCTCCTGCTGGCGGTTCTGGAACTCCTCGAAAAGCGTGAGGTAAAGGTCGGCCTTGCCGCTGAAGTGGTGGTAGAGGCTGCCGACGCTCGCGCCGGCCTTGGCCACGATGTCGGTCACCGCCGCCTGCGCGAACCCGGACACCGAGAAGACTTCACGCGCCGCCGCCAGCAGGGCTCCGCGCGTGGCCGCACCCCGGTCGGAGGTGCGCTGGAGGTGTTCGATGCTCAACTGCGCGCTCCTCGCCGCGCCGGAGAGGCGCACGGCACTTGCCACCGACGGCCCGCCGGGCACGTCGCTCGCCCCCCGGGCCGCCTCTTGATTTCGCTGCTCATTACGGCCCTAGATTACGCCCTGTCTGCGCTGAATTTACGTCCCCCGGCATCAGCCTCCGATGATCCGACGGCTTCCGGCCCGTCCGGCCCATCGGAAGGCGAATCGTCAAAGTGGTGTTTCTCGCACGCAACCTTCCCTACAAAACGGGCATGTTTGCAGTGCCTGCGCCTCACTGCGCCGCAGCCAGACGTGCGAACATGCGATCGATCCGACACTCGAGGAGGGAGCGGCGTTCGCCCCGGCCGGCAGGCCGGGAGGTCACGCCGCGTGATCCGATGACCGAATCAAGCACTCCGTCGTCCCCGCTGGTGACCGAGGCGCACGCCCCGGACCGCAACCTCGCGCTGGAGCTCGTGCGCGTGACCGAGGCCGCGGCGATGGCCGCCGCGCGCTGGGTGGGGCGTGGCGACAAGAACGGGGCCGACGGCGCGGCGGTGAACGCCATGCGCCAGCTGATCAACACGGTGTCGATGAACGGCGTGGTGGTGATCGGCGAGGGCGAGAAGGACCAGGCCCCGATGCTCTTCAACGGCGAGCGGGTCGGCGACGGTGAGGGCGCGGACTGCGATGTCGCCGTGGACCCGATCGACGGCACGCGGCTGACCGCGCTCGGGCAGAGCAACGCGATCGCGGTGATCGCGGTGAGCCCGCGGGGCACCATGTACGACCCGTCGGCCGTGTTCTACATGGAGAAGCTGGCGACCGGCCCGGAGGCGGCCGACGTCGTCAACATCGACGCGCCCGTGGCGGACAACATCCGGGCGGTGGCGCGGGCCAAGGGCTGCTCGCCGTCGGACGTCACGGTGGTCGTCCTCGACCGGCCCCGGCACGAGCGGATCGTCAAGGAGATACGCGAGGCGGGCGCCCGGATCAAGTTCATCACCGACGGCGACGTCGCCGGCGCGATCATGGCCGCGCGGGAGAACACCGGCATCGACCTGATGCTCGGCATCGGCGGCACGCCGGAGGGCATCATCGCGGCCTGCGCGATCAAGTCGCTCGGCGGCGTGCTGCAGGGACGGCTGTGGCCCAAGGACGACGCCGAACGGCGCAAGGCGATCGACGCCGGACACGACCTGTCGCGCGTGCTGACCACCGATGACCTGGTCACCTCCGACGACGTGTTCTTCGCCGCGACCGGCATCACCGACGGCGAGCTGGTCGGCGGGGTCCGCTACAGCAAGGGGCTGGCGTACACGAACTCGCTCGTGATGCGCTCGCGCAGCGGGACGATCCGCCGGATCGACAGCGAGCACCGGCTCGCCAAGCTCCGCGCCTACTCGGCGATCAACTTCGACACCGCGAGTTAGGCCGGGCCGTCGTACACCCTTCCGGCCGCGAGGGCCGGAAGGGCCGCGTGCCCGTACGGACGCGCATCCGACGACGGCTATTTGACGCTGCCGGCGGTCAGGCCGCCGATGAGGTACCGCTCGATCACGATGAACAGGATGACGACCGGCACGATCGCGATCAGCGAGGTCGCGAACAGGTACTGCCAGTGCTGCTGGTACGACGTGACGAAGCCGGGCACGGCCACGGTCAGCGGCTGACGGTTGGGCGAGGACGTGATCGTCAGGGCGACGACGTACTCGTTCCACGCGCCGATGAACGTGTAGACCACCGCGGTCACCAGGCCGGGCAGCGACAGCGGCAGCGTGACCCGGGTGAGCGCGGTGATCCGGTTCGCGCCGTCGATGTAGGCGGCCTCCTCCAGCGCCTTCGGGATGCTGGAGAAGTACCCGTGCAGGATCCACACGCAGAACGGCAGGTTGAACGCGGCGTTGACCAGGATCAGCGCGAGCAGGGTGTCGGTCAGGTTCAGGTACACCATCTCGCGGTAGATGCCGATCACCAGGGCGGTGGGGGCGAACATCTGGGTGACGAGCACCAGCAACAGGAACGGGCCGCGCAGCCAGAACCGGTTG
The DNA here is from genome assembly GCF_042429965.1 of Actinoallomurus acaciae. NCBI lineage: Bacteria > Bacillati > Actinomycetota > Actinomycetes > Streptosporangiales > Thermomonosporaceae > Actinoallomurus > Actinoallomurus acaciae. The sequence goes on along the minus strand of NZ_JBHLZP010000077.1, from coordinate 6,271 downwards.
CGCGCCGTGTAGTACGCCGCCGGCAGCGCGACCAGCAGCGCGATCAGTGTGGACACGGCCGCGACGATCAGCGAGACCTGCATGTTCGTCCAGATCGGCGCCGCTTTCCAGACGTCGACGAAGTTGCCGAAGTTCCAGTGCTTCGGCAGGAAGGTCGTCGGCGACGCGGTCAGCTCGCGGTCGGGCTTGAGCGCCGTGAACAGCATCTCCAGGTACGGCGCGACGAACACGAACGCGACCACGTAGCCCACGGCCGTCAAGACGACGAGCTTGCCCCGTCCGGCCGCTCCCGACCTGCCCGGGATGCTCATGACTGTGCCTCCCCGCGCCAGCCGACGGCCCGCAGATACAGCAGGACCAGGATCAGGATCAGCACGAAGTTCACGACCGCCATCGCGGCCGACTCTCCGACGTCGCCCGTTCCGCTGAAGGCGAGCTTGTACATGAAGGTCGTGCTGGTGTCGGTCTTGTTGCCCGGTCCGCCCCCGGTCATCGCGTAGATGATCGGGAACGAGTTGAAGACGTTGATCACGTTGATGATCGCGGCGACGAGCAGGGCCGGCCGCAGCAGCGGCAGCGTGATGCGGAAGTAGGTCCGCGCACGGCCGGCGCCGTCGACGCGGGCCGCCTCGTAGACCTCCTGCGGAATGGTCTGCAGCCCGGCCAGGATGACGAACGAGGTGAACGGCAGCGACACGAAGACGGCCACCCACATCATCCAGATCAGCGCCTGAGCGGGGTTGGACAGCCAGTTCACCGGCTGGTCGATCAGCCCGACGCCCTTGAGGACCTTGTTGACCACGCCGTAGTAGTAGTTGAGCATCCACTTCCACGTCAGCGCGGTCATCAGCACCGACGCCGCCCAGGGCACGATCACGGCCCAGCGCACCACGCGGCGCCCGGGGAAGTCGGCGTTGAGCAGCTGGCCCAGGGCCAGCGACACGACGACCGTGACGAGGACGACGCCGACCACCCACACCACCGTGCGCAGCAGCACGCTGACGAGGCCGGACTCGTGATAGAGGTCGTGGTAGTTGCCGGTTCCGTGGAAACCCAGCGTCGCCCCGGACGAGCTGATCTTCATCAGCGACGTCCAGACCATCTCGATGACCGGCCACAGGACCACGGCCGCGATCAAGATGATCGCGGGGCCGATCCACGGCAGTGGGGCGAGCGCCCGGCCGATCAGGCGGAGAGCGCTCCTCGGTGGCGGCGACGACGCCGGGACCGGAGCCCCGGCGTCGTACACCTCGACGGTGTCCTGCACGAGCCGTCCGTCAGCCGTTCTTCTGCGCGGTCTGCTGGAGCTCGCTCAGCACGCTCTTCGGGTCACCGGTGATGGCGGTGCCGAGCTTCTCCTTGACCGTGTTGGCCAGCGGGCCCCAGGCGGCGTTGCCGGTGGGGTAGAACTTGGCGTTCGGCAGAGCGTCGATGAACGGCTTGTCGTACGGCACGGCGCCGCTGATCACGTCGCCCGCCGACTTGGTGACGGGGAGGAAGCCCTCTTCCTTCTGGAAGTTGGCGACGTTGTTCGTCTGGTAGAAGAAGTTCAAGAACTTGGAGACGGCGTCCTTCTTCTTGCCGCCGCCGTTCTTGAAGGCCACCAGGAAGTCCTGCACACCGAGCGTGCTGGATGTGCCCCCGGCCTTGGTCGGCAGCGGCGCGACGGCGTACGGCAGCTTGGCGTTGACCTTGTTGATGAAGCCCGCCGGCATGAAGACGGCGCCGTTGAGCATGCCGATCTTGCCCTGCGCGAACTCGTTGAAGACGTCCTTGCGGTCGGTCGTCTCGGGGTTCGGCTGCGTGAGGCCGGACTTGGTGAGGTCCTTGAGGTAGTTGAGCGTGTCCACGTTGGCCTGGCTGTCGATCGTCCAGTTGCCGGACTGGTCGACGTAGCCGCCGCCGTTGTTCATCGCCCACATGAAGAACTCGGCCTGGGACTCCTCGGCGCCGAGCGGCAGGCCGAGCGGGAAGACGCCCTTCCCGCCCTTGTCCTTGATCTTCTGGGCGTCGGCCTTGACGTCGTCCCAGGTCTTGGGCGGCGCGGAGATGCCGGCCTTCTTGAAGATGTCCTTGTTGTAGAAGAACAGCCGGACGCTGGACAGCAGCGGCATGCCGTACTGCGTGCCCTTGTACTTGTCGCCCTCGACGAAGGACGGGAGGATGTCGCTCGACACCTGCGGGGACAGCACGTCCGAGGTCGGGAACAGCAGGCCGTCCCGGGCGAAGTCGGCGAACGCGTTGTAGTTCAGAATGTCGGGCGTCTGCTTGGTCTGGACGTAGGTCTTGACCTTGGCGTCCATCTGGGTCCAGTCGACCATTTCCAGGTTGACCTTGTAACCCTTGTTCTGCGCCTCGAATGTCTTGATGAGGCTGTCCCAGAGGCTCTTGGTCTTGTCGTCGTAGATCGCGGCGACGAACTTGATCGTCTTGTTGTCGCCGCTGTCGCCCGAGGAACTGCCCTTGCTGCATCCGGTCAAACCGAGGGTCACCGTGAGACCCGCGGCGATAACGCCGATGAGGTGCCGTTTCACCTGTCCCCGCCTTCTTGTGTGAGGCTTCGGGGCGCGCGGGTGCGCGCGACGTCCCCGGTCGTGTGTGTCGAAAAAGGGTTCGCCAACCCCCGGCCGGGCCCTCGGCTCATCACCTCCGAGCGGCCGCTTGGCGTGGCACAGCTGGTGTGCGGCTCGCGCCGCCACCTCCTTTCACAGGCATGAAAGGTTGTGCACGATTCGACTGCTCACTGAGCAGAATCGCGCATGGCACTGAACGATAGGAGCTGGTCCGTACCAGTTCAAGGGGATGCGCGACGAGGAGTCTCAACCGTTATTGAATCTCCCGCGTGACCTGCTGATCCGTTTCCGTGATCAGCGGGCCGGGCGGCGAAGGCGGCCCAACCTGCGGCGTTTCGGCGTGCGTGCGCCGACCGAACCGAACACGACCGTGCCGCTCACTTCGATGACGGGCACGTCCGGGCCCGGCGGCTGCCGTACGCGCAGCGCCTGGGTGCCGACGATGGACCGCCCGGTGAACTCCACGCGCACGCCCTCCGGGACGACCAGCCGGAGCCGCCCGCCGAGCACGCTCGCGCGTACGACGACGTGACGACGTTGCAGCAGGGCCTCACTCAGATCGATCTCCAGCGTGCCGAAGACCGCGGCGGCCGCGAACCGGCCGGGCACGACCCACCGCCCGTCGCGGCGTACGGTGCCGAACAGGGCGTGCAGCGGGCCGGGGTCCAGCCGGATGGGCTGCCGGTCGGCCGGGAGCAGGTCACGGGTCAGCTCGGCGAGCTCGCCCAGCGTGCGGGCGGCGTACGCCCGCTCGACCCGCTCGCCGTGCTCGCCGAGCGTGATCCGGCCGTCGCCGTGGGCCTCCCCCAGCAGCCGCACGACGTTCTCCCGGTCGGTGTCGGAGGCGCGCAGCTCACGCGGGGAGGGATCGTCGCCGGCAGGTCTCCATGGAAGGTCCACGCCCCAGACGATATTCGTTGGCGGTCTGTCGTAGCCGCTGCCTACCGTGAAGAGCATGGCCATCCTGCTGCGCGACGTCGTCAAGCGGTATACCGATCGTGATGGCACGTCGATCGCGGCCGTCGACGGGCTGACGCTGGAGGTGCCCGACGGCGTCTGTCTCGGGCTGCTCGGCCCCAACGGCGCCGGCAAGTCCACGACGATGCGCCTGTTGACCGCCCAGTCGAGGGCCGACGGGGGAACGATCAACGTGCTCGGCTACGACATCCCGCGCGAGGCCAAGCAGGCGCGGGCCCTGATGGGCGTGGTGCCGCAGACCGACAACCTCGACGAGGAGCTGACCGCCCGGCAGAACCTCGAGGTCTTCGCGAGGCTCTACCGCGTGCCACGAGCCGGCCTGCGCGCGGCGGTGGACCGGGCGCTGGAGATCGCCCACCTGAGCGGCCGGGCCGACGCGCGCGCCGACAAGCTGTCCGGCGGCATGCGGCGGCGGCTGCTGGTCGCACGCGGGCTGGTGCACTCGCCGCGCCTGGTGCTGCTGGACGAGCCGACCGTCGGCCTCGATCCGCAGGTGCGCGCCGACCTGTGGGGGTTGATCGCCGGGCTGCGCGCGTCCGGGGTGACCGTGCTGATGTCCACGCACTACATCGAGGAGGCGGTACGGCTCGCCGACACCTGCGCCCTGATGTCGCACGGCAAGGTGATCGCGACCGGCAGCCCCACCGAGCTGATCGCCGACCACGCGGGCGACCGCGTCGAGGAGCACGAGGGCTCGCCCGAACGCCTGGCCGAGGTGGAGGGCCTGGCCCGCCGGGCGGGCCTGCCGACCCGCCGCACCGGCCCGACCGTGTCGGTGCTGCGCGCCGAACGGATCTCCCCCTCGCTCGCCGACAGCCTGGCCAACGGCGCCCGGGTCGTACGCCGGGCCGCCAACCTCGAGGACGTCTTCGTGATGCTGACCGGAGAGACCGTTGACTGACCCCGGGCGACCGATGATGCCCGCGCCGAGGGGCCGGGCGCGGCCGTCGGCACGTCTGAGGACCTTCGAGTGGGCCCCCGTGCACGGGGTGTGGCGGCGCGAGCTGGCACTGTTCCGCCGCTACTGGGCCTCGTCGTCGTTCGCGTCGATCATCGAGCCGACGATCTACCTGCTGGCGTTCGGCTTCGGCTTCGGCTCGCTCGTGGGCCATGTCGCGGGCTACCGCTACGTCGACTTCGTGGGCACGGGCGTGGTGGCGACGGCGACGCTGTTCACCTCGGTGTTCCCGGGCATGTTCAACACCTACATCAGGCGCACCTACCAGCACTCCTATGACGCGGTCCTGGCCGCCCCGGTGGACGTGCACGAGGTGGTGGCCGGCGAGGCGTCCTGGATCGCGGTCAAGAGCAGCGTCTACTCCTGCGTTCCCATCCTCGTGTCGCTGGCCTTCGGCCTGCGGCCGCAGGCCGGCGTGGTCGCCGTGCCGATCTTCACGGTGCTGACCGCCGCCGGCTTCGCGCTGTTCGGCATCTGGGCGTCCACCGTGGTCCCGTCGATCAACAGCTTCGACTACATCATCAGCGGCGTGCTGGCCCCGCTGTTCCTGGTCGCGGGCACGTTCTTCCCGATCAGCGGCCTCCCCGGCTGGGCCCACCCGATCGCGCGCGTCAACCCCCTGTACCACTGCGTGGAGCTCGTGCGCCACGCCGTGTTCGGCTTCCACCCGCTCGCCGACCTGGGCCACGTGGGCGCTCTGCTGGTGTTCGCCGTGCTGATGTGGTTCCTCGCCGTCCGCGGCATGCGCCGCCGTCTCATCGACTGACCGCACGCGGCCCTCACCCGGCGCGAAGACATCGCCGCATATTGACCGGCACACGCCCGGTCTCTACGCTGACGCGAACCTCTTTCACGTTTCGGAGGGTGCGGTGGCGGCGGAGATCGACCGACGGACCCGGCAAGGCCGTCTCGCGGCGTACACGGCGTTCGGGGTGCAGGGGCTGTCGTTCGCCGCGCTGGTGACCCGGATCCCGGAGATCCAGAAGGCCCACCACCTCAGTGACGGCACGCTCGCCCTGGTGCTGCTGGCCGTGCCCGTCGTCGCCGGCGTCGGCAGCGTCCTGGCCGGCACGCTGATGCCGAGGTACGGCAGCGGCCCGGTGCTGCGGGTCTCCCAGCCGCTCGTCCTGCTGTCGATCCTCGCGATCGGCGTCGCGCCCGGCGATCTGCCGCTGTACGCGGCCACCGCGCTCTTCGGCCTGTTCGTCGGCGCCGTGGACGCCTCCATGAACGCCCAGGCGGTCACCGCCGAGACGCGGTACGGCAAGAGCCTGCTGACCGGGTTCCACGCGATCTGGAGCGCGGCCGGCATCCTCGCCGGGCTGTGGATCGCCCTGGCCAACCGCGTGGACATGGGGCTCGGCACCGGGTTCGCGATCCCGGCCGCGCTCGGGCTGGCGGTCTCGCTCGGCGGTGCCCACCGGCTGTACCCACGGGCGATGGAGTCCGCCGGGCCCAGCGGCGACCAGCTCCGGGCCGCCGCCAAGCGGGTCCCGTGGCGACCGATCGTGGTCATCGGTGTGGCCGTGACCTGCATGTACATCGCGGACTCGGCCACGTCGAGCTACAGCGCCAAGTACCTGAAGGACGACCTGCACGCGGCCGGCGCGGTCGCGCCGCTGGGGTACGTCGCGTACCAGGTCTGCATGATGCTGAGCCGAGCCGGCGCCGACCTCCTCGTCCGGGCGTACGGCGCGGGGCGCGTCGTCGCGGTGGGTGCGGTCGCCGGCGGGATCGGGCTGCTGGCGGCGGCGCTCGCGCC
>NZ_JBHLZP010000076.1:0-23410 GCF_042429965.1 Actinoallomurus acaciae | reverse complement strand
CTCCGCTGCACGGCCGGGTGCGCGGCGGTGACGGCGCTCCGGTCTGCGGCGCCGCGCTGACCCTGATCGACCTGGGCGGACGCCAGGTCGACCGGGCCACCACCGGAGTCGACGGCGTCTACGCGCTGCGCGCGCCCAGCGCGGGCCCGTACATGCTGATCACCGCGGCCGACGGGCACCAGCCGCAGGCCGCCACCGTCGCGGTCGCCCGCGACCCGCTTCACTACGACGTGACGCTCTCGGGCACCTCCGGCCTGGCGGGCGTGGTGCGCAGCGCCGTGACCGGCGCACGCGTCGGGGGCGCAATCGTGGTGGTGACCGACGCCCACGGCGAGGTGATCGCCTCGACCGAGACCGGCGCGGACGGGGAGTTCCAGTTCGACGACCTCGTCTCCGGCACGTTCGTCGTGGCGGTGAGCGCTAGCGGTCACCGGCCGGGCGCGCTGCCGGTCGCCGTCGACGGCCAGGGCACCACGCACTGCGAGGTCGAACTGCCGGCCGGCGCCCGCGTGCACGGCACCGTACGCGCGGGATCGGACAACCTGCTGCTCTCCGACGCCAGGGTCACGCTGGTCGACGCCGCCGGCAACGTCGTCGCGACCGCCACCACGGGTCCCGACGGGGCGTACGCCTTCGAGGACCTCGACCCCGGCGCGTACACCGTGATCGCCAGCGGCTACCCGCCGGTGGCCGCCGCGGTGTCCATCGGCGAGGCGGCGCCCGACCCGTTCGGTCTCACCCTCAGCCACCCGGACGAGTGACCCCCTCGAGGAGAACATCGATGTCAACGGACCACCGCGGCGTGCGCGCACGGATCCGTACCAAGGACGGCTGGGCCGTGCCGCATGCGGTCGTGACCGTCGCCGACATGACGGGCCAGCAGGTGTCCCGCGCCCAGGCCGACCCCGAGGGCGTGGTGTGCACCGGGCCGCTGCCCAGCGGGCGCTACACCGCGATCGTCACGGCCATCGGGTATGCCCCCGCGGCCTCCACCGCCAAGGTGGGGCCGGCGGGCGCGGCCGAGCTCGGCACGGTGGTGCTGGACCGCCAGACCGGCGCCGCCGAGCTGCCCCAGCCCGGCCCGTGGACGATCGACCCGGCGCATTCGAGCATCATGGTCACCGTCCGGCACCTGGGCCTGTCGAGCATCCACGGGCGGTTCGGGGAGTTCGGCGGGCGCATCGACGTGGCCGAGCCGGTCGAGCGGTCCCGGGTGAGCGCCGAGATCAAGGCCGCCTCCATCGACACGGCGAACGCCATGCGGGACGGGCACCTGCGCGGTCCCGACTTCCTTGACGTGGAGCACTTCCCGGTGATCGGCTACCTGGGCACCCGCGTCGTGCCGGCCGGTGGCGAGCGCTGGACGGTCCACGGCGCGCTGTCCCTGAAGGACGTCCGGCGTCCGGTGGAGCTGGACCTGGCCTACCTCGGCACCGGACCCGATCCGTGGGGCGGCGTCCGCGCGGCGTTCCGCGCGACGACCGAGCTGCGGCGGGAGGACTTCTCGATGGTCTACAACCAGATCCTGTCGGCGGGCATCGGCGCGATCGGCACCACCCTGCGCGTGGCCATCGACATCCAGGCCGTGCGCGGGGAACGCCTGCCCGCCGGCTGATCCGTCAGCGCGGCGGCGAGAACGACGGCCCGCCGGACGGGCCGGGGCGCGTGCGCTCGGCCAGGCGGGCGGCCATGCCGTCGAGGTCGAGCCCCTGCCGCACCAGGTCACGGCTCAGCGTGTCCATGATGGTCAGCGTCACGTGCAGGAAGACGTCGGGCGCGAGCCGCCGCACCTCGTCCTCGTACACGCGGTGGGCCTCGGGGTTGCCGGTGAGCGCGGCGAGCACACCGGAGCGTACGCGCTGGCTCATCGTGCGCCAGACCTGCTCACGCTCGGGGATCGCGCCGCTGCGCCAGGGCCCGTTGTAGTCGAGCGACCGGATCAGCTCGTCGGCCGGCGCGGCGCTGCGCAGGTCCCACAGGACGGCCCAGAAGGCGATGAGCCAGTTCATCCCGGTGAGCACGCGCAACGGGTCGGTGTCCATCGCGCCGAACAGCTCCGCCTGCGGCCGGTCGCCCTCGCGGAACGCGAGGGCCTCGATGCTGACGATGTCGTCCATCTCGAGCAGGTCGGGGGGCGGTCGGCGGAGGATGGTCGACCGCTGGGAGGCCGTGTCCCGCAACTCGACCCCGTCCCCCTCAGGAAGGGTCGACCACGTATACGGCCCGGACATGATCACAATCGTAAGACGAGTGACGCTCCGGGCACGGTTCCGCCGGAGCCGTGCCCGCATTCGGCCACCTTGCCAGTTCGTGTCGCGAGCTTCCGGCGCATCCGTTCGGCGACGGTCTCCGCGGAATCCGTCGCCTCGGCGCGGCCCCACGGCCGACGCTCCCGTACGCGAGGTGAGAGCCCCAGGACCTGCCGACCGTTGTCCACGACCGGCTGGAGGGCGCGCCGAGGCCGGGTCAGAGGGACAGGGCGGCCAGGGCGGCGTTGACGATCGAGCCCGGCAGCAGATCGTGCAGTTCGTACAGCTCCGGGATCGAGCCCGACTGACCGAACTCATCGACGCCGAGCGGCACGCACGGCACGCCGAGGGCCGAGCCGAGCCAGGCCATGGCGTGCGAGGAGGCGTCGTGCACGGTGACGATCGGCGCCCGGCCCGGGAACGCCGCCCGCAGCGCGCCCGCCTGGGAGGGGGTCGTCGCGGTCCGCACGCCCTGACGGAGCGTGCGCCGCCAGGCCGAGTACAGCCGGTCCGGCGAGGTCACGTCGACGACGTTCGCGGCGATGCCCTCCTCGAACAGCTCCCGGGCGGCGTCGAGCGCCTGCCCGACCACGGCTCCGGTGGCCGCCAGGGTGACCGAGGGGCCGGCCACGTCCGACTCGCGCAGTGAGTACGCCCCCGCGAGGACCTGCCGCCGCAGCACCGCGTCGCCCAGCCGGGCCCGCGCCTCCTCGAACGGCGTCTGGTCCAGCGGCCGGGTCGTCAGCCGGAAGTAGTACGCGCCCTCCTCGGCCGGCACCGCGGTCGGCGCCTCCCCCGGCCCGGCCGCGATCCGGCCGAGGGCGTCGCAGAGCAGCCAGTCCAGCGCGGTGGCGAAGGCCGGCTCGACGTAGGTGACGTTCGGCAGTTCCAGGCCGATCGAGGCGGTGATGCTCGACTGGTGCGCGCCGCCCTCGGGGGCGAGCGACACGCCGGACGGCGTTCCGGCGACGACGAACCGGGCGCCGGAGTAGACGCCGTAGATGAAGGCGTCCAGCCCGCGGCACACGAACGGGTCGTAGACGGTGCCGACCGGCAGGAGCGGGCGTCCGTGCAGGTCACCGGAGAGACCGAGCTGGCCGAGCAGCAGGAACAGGTTCATCTCGGAGATGCCCAGTTCGATGTGCTGGCCCTGCGGCCCCTCGGTCCACCTCAGCAGCGGGTCGGCACTCCACGCGCGCTGCTCGGCGGGCGCGAAGACGCCCATGCGGTTGATGAAGCCGGCCAGGTTCGTGGAGGTCGCCACGTCCGGCGCGGTCGTGACGAGGTACGGCGCGAGCCGCTCATCTCTCGACAGTTCCACGAGGATCTTGCCGAAGGAGTCCTGGGTGGAGACCGGCCGGGTGGTGCGCACGCCGGTCGCGGCCGGCACGCTCACGTCGAGCGCGACGTTCGCCGGTGGGCGCCGCAGCGCCTCGCGCCGCTGGTTGCACAGGATGCCGGCGGGCGTGGCCGGGTCGAACCGGTCCCAGTCCCCGGACAGCCCCATGCCGTCGCGCAACTCGGCGATCTGCTCGGCGGTGAGCAGCGCCGAGTGGTTGCGCGGGTTGCCGGCGATCGGCAGGCCGTGTCCCTTGACCGTGTAGGCGAACACCACGCTGGGCCGGTCGGTGACGGCGTCGCACTGCGCGTACGCCTCCAGCATCGCGACCAGGTCGTGGCCGCCGAGGTCCTGGACGAGCCGGGCGAGCTCGTCGTCGGGCAGGCCGGCCACGGCCTCGCCGACCTCGGCGGGCGCGCCGTCGAGGAACACCTCACGCAGCTTCGGGCCGGTCAGCCCGAACAGCGCCTGGTACTGCTCGTTGGACATCAGGTCGATCCAGCCGCGTACGGACGCGGGGGCCGCGCGCAGCAGCCGCCCGTACTTGACCTCGACGACGTGCCAGCCGGCCGCCTCGAACTGGCCGCGCCACTGCGCGATCCGTACGCCCGGCACGACCCGGTCCAGCGACTGGCGGTTGAAGTCGACCAGCCACATGACGTTGCCGAGGCCCTGCGTCGCGGGGTCGGCGATGGCCTCCCAGACGTTGCCCTCGTCCAGTTCGGCGTCGCCGAGCAGGGCGATGAACCGCGGCGGCCTCGGGCGGTCGCCGCCCCAGTGGGCGTCGACGTAGCGGCGGACCGCGGCGGCGAACAGCGGCGCCGCCGCGCCGAGCCCGACCGAGCCGGTGGAGAAGTCCACGTCGTCGGGGTCCTTGGTGCGGCTCGGGTAGGACTGGAGTCCGCCGCGGGCCCGCAGCGTGGTGAGGTAGGAGCGGTCGAGGTCGCCGAGCAGGTACTTGATCGCGTGGAACACCGGTGAGGCGTGCGGCTTGACGCTCACCCGGTCCTCGGCCCGCAGGTACGCGAACCACAGGGCGGTCATCGCCGTCACCAGCGAGGCGCTGGAGGCCTGGTGACCGCCCACCTTGATGCCGTCGCCGGTCCGGCGCTCGCGGTTGGCGGCGTCGACGACGCGCACCGCGAGCCACAGCACCCGCCGCTGGATCTCGTCCAGGACGTCCAGGTCAACGCCCGCGATCGCGCTCTCGCCTACCTCGACACTCATCGATGCCCCTTTCGGGCGCGGCCCGGTATGACTGATATGCCGCGTATCGCCCGATAGGAGGGTAAAGCTTCCGCGGAACCGTCCGTGTCCCGCAAGGCGATGGCTAGCGACTATTCCGACTTCTCCCCCGGATACGGACACCCAGAACACCGACGTGTGACATATGCATCAGATCAAGTGGCGAACACACGCTTAGGATTCACTCGCCCCGGGCGGGCGGTTCCGGGGCCTGCCCGCCTGGGTCCGTGGCGTTCGGGGGCGGCATGCGCGCGCATCGTGCTCGCATGCCGCCACACATCGGTACCGTATGCGCGTGCTGTCCAACGTCACCGCCATCCGCTACGTGACGCCGCTGCGCGAGGGCGGGTCGCTGCCCGCCATCGTGGAGACCGACGACCTCGGCACCTACGTCGTGAAGTTCCACGGCGCCGGCCAGGGCCGCAAGGCGCTGATCGCCGAGGTCATCGCCGGCGAGCTCGCACGGCGGCTCGGCCTCCGGGTCCCCGACATCGTCACCGTCGACCTCGATCCGGTGATCGGGCGGCACGAGCCTGACCCGGACGTGCAGGACCTGCTCAAGGCGAGCCCGGGCCGCAACCTCGGCATCGACTACCTGCCCGGCTCACTCGGCTTCGACCCGCTCGCCTGGTCCCCCGACCCCGGCTTCGCCGCCTCGGTGCTGTGGTTCGACGCGTTCATCGGCAACGTCGACCGCAGCTGGCGCAACCCGAACCTCCTCGTCTGGCACGGCGACGTCTGGCTGATCGACCATGGGGCGAGCCTGTACTTCCACCACGCGTGGGCGAGCGCGGACCGGCTCACCGCCAAGCCGTACGACGCGAGCGACCACGTCCTCACCACGTTCGTCGACGACGAGGCCCTTCGCGCGGCCGGCGGCGAGCTCGCCCCGCGCATCACCGACGACCTGCTGCGCACGGTGGTGGACCTGGTGCCCGCGGAGTGGCTGGAGGACGAGCCGGGCTTCGACTCCCCCGCCGACCTCGCGGCGGCCTACGTGACGCATCTGCACGCCCGCGCCGCCGACCCTTCGGTGTGGCTGCCCGAGGTCGGACCCGTACGCCCGCCGGCTCCGCGCGGCACGGCACGCCGGGCGCGCCCATGAACGTCTTCGAGTACGCCACGCTCCGCGTGGTGCCCCGGGTCGAACGCGGCGAGAGCATGAACGTCGGCGTGATCGTCTACTGCCAGGCCCGCGACTTCCTCGGCTGCCGCGTGCACGTCGACGCCATCCGGCTCCGTACGCTCGACCCGGACCTGGACCTGGACGGCGTACGCGCCGCGCTGAGCGCGGTCGAGTGCACGTGCCACGGCGGCCCGCACGCCGGCCAGGCCGGCGACGAGCCGCTCGGCAGCCGGTTCCGCTGGCTGACCGCGCCACGAAGCACCATCGTCCAGGCCGGCCCGGTCCACGCCGGCCTCACCGGCGACCCCGCCGCCGAACTGGACCGCCTCCTGGACACCCTGGTCCGCTGACGTACGAGTTGAAGGCGGCTCCACCCGATCGCCGGGACGCTGGAGACCTCACTGGCGGAGATCCTCATGCTGGGGCCGACGACCGCCCGGCAGGGCACGGCACTGCCGGCGGATGATCCACCACTCGGCGATCGCCGCCGCCAGCGCCACCGACGAGAAGCACAGAGCGGCGGGCCAGGCGGCCTCGATACGCGGGCGGGGCCGGATCACGAGCCGGATCGGGTGGTCGCCGGCATCGATCCGGGTGCGCGTCCCTCCCCAGAAGTAGGCGCTCACGATCAGGGCCCACGTGGCCGCGAAGGCGACCGCGGCCGGTGCGTTCGACAGCCGGACCAGCCGAGGCCGTCGCCGCAGGGCCCCCACCCCGGCGAGCGACGTGGCGGCCAGGGCCACGGCCGGCAGCAGGATCGCGGTCAGCGCGTTGGGCCCGTCCCAGAGACCGGTCCCGGACCCCGTGACGGCCACGAACACGCCGGTGGCGGGGGCCCGCGGTCGCTGCTCGACGTGCCAGACCACGCCGGTCGCCCACATCAGCACCAAGGTGAGGGCGAGCAGCAGGCCGGCGGCGGCCACCGTGGCGGCGAGCAGCCGAACCGAGGTCTGCATGTACGCGGCAGGCTCAGCCTCGGCATCGTCGCTCCCGGCGGGGAGGTCGGGGCTCATGCCCGTCGAGGCTAGGGGATCTTCAACGGCTCGGCGCCTGGAACGACGGAACGCCCGCCGGATCGTCCGCGGCCCGACCGGACGGCCAGGTCGGGATCGCGGTGCCCGGCACGAGGACGGCCGCCATCACGGGCAGCGCCACCACGGAGCCGAACGAGTCCAGGCCGGCCACGCCGGTCACGCCGGACCGTGAGCTCGCCGGGACGAGGAGCGGAGCCGCCGTCCACGCTCTTCGGCAACGACGCGATGGCCTCCGCCTACCGGGCCGCACGGACCCGCCGGGCCCGGTTCGGGAACGCGGCCCGCCGGAAAGCGCGCCGCGACCGTTCGTCCCGCGACGTCGGCCGACGCGTTCCGTCGTCTCGGGGTGGGGTGGCTACGCCAGGGCGTACTGGCTGCGTTTGCGGCTCGCGATGACCTCGTCGACGATGCCGTACGTCCGGGCCCGCTCCGGCGTGAGGAACCGATCGCGCTCGATGTCGCGGCGTACGCGTTCGGGGTCCTGGCCGGTGTGGCGGGCCAGGAGCGTCTCGATCTGCGCACGGACGCGCAGGATCTCCTCGGCCTGGATATCGATGTCGCTCACCTGCCCACGGGTGCCCTCCGTGGCGGGCTGGTGCAGCAGGATCCGCGCGTGGGGCAGCGCCGCGCGCCCGCCCGGCTCACCGGCGGCGAGGAGCACCGCGGCCGCGCCCGCCGCCTGGCCGACGCACACGGTCTGGATCCGGCACCGGACGAACTGCATCGTGTCGTAGATCGCGGTCATCGCCGTGTGCGACCCACCGGGCGAATTGAGGTAGACGCTGATATCGCGGTCGGGATCCAGGAACTCCAGGGTGAACAACTGCGCGATCACATCATTGGCCGCGGCGTCGTCGATCGCGGTGCCGAGAAAGATGATGCGTTCCTCGAACAGTTTGTTGTACGGGTCCGTCTCCTTGACGCCGTACGACGTGCGTTCGGTGTAGGACGGCAACACGTGACGTCCGGCCGCCGCCGAGTTCATGACAGCGGTCCGTCGACCCGGTGGGCGGCCGGTACGACGTGGTCGATGATGCCGTAGTCGCGCGCCTCCTCCGCGGTGAACCAGCGGTCGCGGTCGGAGTCGCGTTCGATCTGCTCCAGCGGCCGGCCGGTGTGAAAGGCGATGCGCTCGGCCAGCGTGCGCTTGGTGTGCCGCATCTGCTCGGCCATGATCTTCACGTCGGTGGCCGTACCGCCGACGCCGCCGTGGGGCTGGTGCATGACGACCTGGGTGTACGGCAGGGCGTACCGCTTGCCCGGCGTGCCCGCGCAGAGCAGGAACTGGCCCATCGACGCGGCGAACCCCATCGCGACGGTGGCGATGTCGTTGGGGACGTACTGCATCATCCCGTAGATCGCCATGCCGGCGGTGACGGAGCCGCCGGGCGAGTTGATGTAGAGGTGGATATCGCCGCGCGGGTCCTCGGCGGACAGGAGCAGCAGCTCCGAGCAGATGCGGTTCGCGATCTCGTCGTCCACCTCCTGCCCGAGAAGGACGATGCGGTTGTGCAACAGGCGCTGGTGGAGCTGCTCTCCGGTGGAGGCGAGCGAAGGCTCGGCGGCGCTCAGCGGCCGGGGAAGGGTCTGTGACGTCACAATGCCACCCGTTCGTCGTCGCGTGTTCGGAGACCACGACATTAATCGGCGTTCTCCGTCCGAGAAAAGGTCGTTCGCCAGGGGCGGAGCGTTTATCCGCGCACTTATACGCGAAAATTAATCCGGTCAATGAATTTCACTGTGGGCACATTATGCGTTTGGCGAATTCAGCCCTCGGAAGAATCGCCGTCCCGGTCGGGGCCGGGCGCGGGGCTCCGCGAGAGGAACGTCATGATCCCCCGCTGGAAGTCGTCGTAGGCGACCGGCGGCCCCTCGGCCTGCGCTCGTGCCGCCGCGCGGGCCGGCGCGAGCGCCACGTCGACCGCGTGCTTGGCTGCTCGGATCGCCGACGGCGGGTGGCGGACCACCGAGAGCACGAGCCTTCGCGTGGTGGCGGCCAGGTCCGCGGCGGGCACGCTGCGGGTGGCCAGGCCGAGACGCACCGCCTCCTCGGCCGACACGAGGCGCCCGGTGTAGAGCAGTTCCCGCGCGACCCCGGGCCCGGCCAGCACGCTCAGCCGGGCCGCGAACAGCGGGCTGACGAGGATGCCGAGCCGGGCGATCGGCATCCCGATCCGCGCCGTGTCGGCCAGCACCCGCAGGTCGCAGGCCAGTGCGAGCTGGCATCCCGCGCCCGCCGCCACCCCCTCGACCTCGGCGACCACGGGCACCGGCAGATCCTCGATCGCGGTGAAGGCCGCCTCCATCGCGGCGAAGCTCTGCGCGACGTCCATCCGGTCCGCCTGGACCCACTCACGCATGTCCGAGCCGGCGCTGAACGTCCCACCCTGGCCACGGACGACCACCGCGCGCACCTGGTCGTCCTCGGCCAGGCGGCGGAAGATCTGCTCCAGCTCGCGCCAGTCGTCGCTCGACAGCGCGTTGCCGCGCCTCCCGTCGCCGACCGAGACGTCGGCGATGCCGAGATCCCGGTAGAGCAACCCGACCTTCTTGGTCTCCGGCACCCCATCACCCGCCTGTGCGTCCACGCTCACGGCCACCGCCGGACCCGGCGAGGACCTATGCCCTTTTGAGAAGGGTTCCCCGAAAAGAGTCCCTTACCGGGACGCTCCCCGCCCTCTCGGGGGGCCGCCGACCCCACTTCCATGGCCAAGCCACCCCTGAAGTTGCCCCGGTTCTGTAGACACGTTGGGTCCGCCCCCGTCGGGGACAGCTTTTCGATGTCCACGTGCACCGGCTCACCCGGCGCGGCGCGCTCGTAGCGGCGGGTCACGCGCCCGGTGGCCCGGTCCATCCAGTTCAACCGGGTGAGGCGGTAGCGGTACCAGAACCCGGTGCACGGCGGCGAGGTTCAACCGCAACAGGCCCGCGATCCGCGCCGGCCCCCAGCGGCGGGTCACCCTGACCTTTAATATTCCGCCGTTCGGTCCGGGTGGTGTCCGGGCGGCCAGAACGGTCGACCACCCGCAGGCGCGGTACCGGTCCGCCCACCGTTCGGTCAGTACACCTGGATCCCGTGATCGAGAGCGTGCCGCTCGACCCGGAGCTGGAGCGCGGGGTATCGGGGCGGGGCGAACCCGGCCGACAGATACAGTCCCATGCCGTGCTCGGTGGCGTTCAGATCGAGCACCTGGACGCCGGTCTCGTCGCGGAACCAGGTCAGCAGCGCGTTCAGGCAGGCGCGGGCGTGCCCGCGTCCGCGGCGGCGTGGGTCGGTGCTGATGTTGGAGACGTGGCCCCGCAGCTCGGTGAGATCGCCCGGCTCCGGCGCGTACTCCCGGCAGGCGCCGACCGCGCCGCTGACGACGCCGAGCTCGGGATCGTCCATGACGAAGGCCGCGAAGTCTCGCCGGGCCCGGAGCCGCCGCGCGAACCACTCCTCGGCGACGGCGAGCCACGCCGTGTCCTCGCCGTCCGATCGGCCCATCTCCCGCAGCATCAGCTCGCGCAGACGTGCGAGGGCGGCGGCGTCGGCCACCTCCGCCCGGCGCACCCGCGGGACCTCCGGCGGCACGGTGCTCATCCCGGCCGCACCTCCAGGCCGAGCATCGTCGCGATCACGACGGCCTGCGCCGGGTCGATCACCGCGTCCTTCAGCTCGACCGCGCGTGGATCCAGCGCGGACAGGTCGCTGCCCCGCAGGTCGCAGCCGGTCAGATCGACGCGCTGGAGCGAGGCGCCGGACAGGTCGACGTTTCGCAGCGTGGCGCCGCCGAGCCGGGCGCCGGTCAGGTCGCTCTCCCGCATCCGTACGTCCTCGAACGATGCGCCGCCGAGGTCGGCCCGGGCCAGTCCGGTGAAGGACCAGTCGCCGCCGGAGACCTTCAGCAGACCGTACGTGCAGCCGTCGAAGACGCTGCCGACGAGTTTGCAGCCGGTGAAGGTCGCGTCGAAGAACGCGCACCGGGTGAACGCGCAGTTGGTGAACGCCGTGTTGGTGTGTGCCGACGCGTTGAACCGGACGCCGCGGAACACGCAGTCGGTGAAGGCCGTGCCCTGGGTGACGACCTCGGTCAGGTCGACGTCGACGAACGCGACCCGCTCGTGGCGTTCGCCCGTCAGGTCACGCCCGTCCCAGTCCTGCGACCGTACGGTCGTCTCGGTCTCGGGCTCGTCCCGCCCGCGCCTGCGATCTGTCATGCACCGAGCATCGCGCACCGCAACGACAGTCCGCTCATCCCGATCCGCCCTGTCCGTCGCCGAGGAGCCGGCGGATCGCGCCTCCGGACAGCCTGGCCTTGGCGAGGAACCCGAGGGCGGGGCTCGCGTCGATCAGGCCGCCGAAGTCGTCCTCGCGGTGCACCGACATGAGGATCACCTGCGCCCCGGGGGTCGTCGCGGTGGTCATCAGCCGGTGGGTGAGGTCCAGGCCGCTCTCGTGGCCCAGCTCGATGTCGACCAGCAGGACGTCCGGCTGGAGCTCCCGGGCCCGCCGCAGCGCCTCCGCGGAGTTCGTGGCGACCGCGACGACGGTGATGCCGTCGCGTTCGAGGAGCGCTCCGGCGGCCTTGAGAAAGCTCACGTTGTCGTCAACGATGAGACAGCTGAGGGCCATGGTCCTGTCGGGGACGGCGGTTCGTCGGTGGCGCCGCCGAGCCGATGATGAGGAGGAGGAGTGCATACCCTGGGTCGTCGTGTCGACCATGAGTCCAAGGTAAGCCCGTACCCCCGGCCGGAAGATGTCTCATCTTGAGATGTCGCGCCGCCCCCGGGCCGTCGGCGGTCCGATCGACACGCCATAGAGGTTGATCTTGCGGTAGATGGTGGCGCGGGAGATGCCGAGCAGGCCGGCCGCTGCGGCCCGGTCGCCGCCGGTCTCCAGGAGCGCCCCGACGATCGCGTCGCGCTCGGAGGTCTCCCACGGGGTCAGGACGCGCCGGCTCCGCGAGTGGCAGGACGCCGGCAGGTCCGCGGGCTCGATCTCTCCGGCGCGCCGACGGGTCAGCACCTGCCGCAGCACGTACGCGAGCTCGGCGACGGCGCCCGGCCAGGCCGACCGCAGCAGCACCCGCATGGCCGCCGGACCGCACGACACCGCCCGGCCGGCGGCGGAGCCGCGCAACAGCGCGGGTACGAGTTCCCGCACGTCCTCGATCCGATGGCGCAGCGCCGGCACGGTCAGCGTGACCGGGAACCGGCCCAGGAGCTCATCGGCGAGCTCCGTGCCCACCGGCAGGGTGGCGACCGCCCAGGGCCGGTCCGCGGAGGCGGACGTCGTACCCGGCCAGGAGTCCAGCCAGGCCGCGATCGCCGCACGCGCGGCGGCGGTGTACCGCTCCAGGTGGCGCAGGACCACGGTGGACCGGGGAAGGCGCGCGGCCTCGGCCACGCGGTTCAGGCAGGCGGCCGGGTCCGCCTCGATGCCCTCCGGCTCGATCACCGAGAACGCGCCCTCGGGGGTGCAGCGGCGGTGCACGGCCGACACCAGCGCCAGCTTGCCCACGCCGGGCTCGCCCTCCACCACCGTCCAGGTACGGGCCCGGCACCGCGCCTCCAGTTCGGTGCAGACGCGGCTGAACGGCACGGAGTCGCCCGCCAGTTCCAGCTCGGAGGGCCGGTTCGGCGCCGGGAACGACGGCCGGTCCTCCACCATGGTGATCTCCAGTACGGCGCCCGCCGTCCCGGCGTGGGTCCTGACGGTGCGGCACCGGAGATCGGCCGGTTCGCCTCCCGACAGCGTGACCCGGCCGACGGTCTCCCCGCCCGTCCGCGCCATCTCGGCGGCCTTGTCCTGGATGATCGCGTAGTCCGCCTGATCGAGCAGGACGGCCGCCGTCCGGTTCACCATGGTCAGGTTCTCTCCGACCGACACGATCGCCTGGTCACCGCGCCCCCGGACGGCCAGGAACTCATCCAGCATCGCCCGCTCGCCCGCCGACCCCAGCTCGACCATCCGCTGGGCGATCTCCCGGGCGGCGTCCTGGACCACGGCCGCCATCAGCGGGCCGGCGTCCGCGTGCCAGGCCGTGATGTCGAGCAGTCCGGCCAGCCGCCCGGTGAGGCGGTCGTGGATGGGCGCGCCGGCGCACGCCACCCGCCGCAGCGGCTCGAGGAAGTGCTCGCTGCCGAACACGCAGGAGACGCTGCGCGTCTCGATCGCGGTGCCGATGCCGTTGGTCCCGACGTGCTCTTCGGCGTAGCTGAAGCCCGGTGCGAGCAGGATCTCGTCGAGCTGGCGGGTCAGGCGGTGATCCTTTACGCGCCGGTCCAGGACGCGGCCCCGGGCGTCGGTGAGCAGCACGCCCATCGCGGCCTCGGCGAGCGTCTCCCCCAGCCGGTCCAGGATGGGGCGCGCGGCGTGCATGAGGCGGCCGCCGGTGTCGAGGTCGCGGCTGTAGGGGGACTCAAGCCGTTCGCAGTCGACCCCGGAGTACAGCGAACGGCGCCAGGACTCCACGATCCCCGCGCGCAGGGGCGTCTGCGGCGCGTCCCCGGATGCCAGGAACCGCTCGCGCGCCCGCGCGACCCGGCGGGCCATGTCTCCGCTGCTGTCGACCACGCCGCGGCCTCCCAAAGCCCGCCAGCGGTTCCTGCCCTTTCCTTGTCGATTGTAGGGACGGCCCGAAAACAGGGAAACGGCCATCTGCCCCCGGCGTACCGCCTAGAACATCACCGACATGAAGGTGTTCACGTCGCGCAGCCCGACGCGGCGGTAGGTGGCGCGGGCCGGGGTGTTGAAGTCGTTGACGTACAGCGAGACCGCGGGGGCGATGGAGCGCAGGGCCTCATCGACGACGGCCGCCATGCCGTGCACCGCGTGGCGACGGCCGCGCAGCTCGGGGTTGACCCACACGCCCTGCACCTGACACGCGTGCGGGGTGACCGCGCCGACCTCGGCCTTGAACACCACGCGTCCGTCCTCGATACGGGCGAACGCCCGGCCCGAGCGGATCAGCTCGGCCACCCGGGCGCGGTAGAGGACTCCCCCGTCACCGGTCTGCGGCGAGATCCCGACCTCCTCGGTGAACATGGCCACGCACGCGGGATAGAGGATGTCGAAGTCCATCATCGTGACCCGCCGCACCTTGGGGTCGGGGTCGACCGGCGGCGGCGACGTGGTGGACATGACCGGCTGGACGGCGCGGATGGCGCGTGGAGACCCCCAGGAGGGGCGCAGAGCGTTCCAAAGCTGGGTCACCGGGCCGACCGGGCCGACGATCGAGGAGCACCGCCGTCCCTGGGAGCGTGCCCTGTCCGCGAAGTAGCGGATCGCCTGGTCGTCGGCGGCGACCGGCACGAGGTTGGCGCCGGAGTAGCAGAGGGAGGTCAGCCGCCCGTCGCGCAGGTAGCCCCACATCTGGGCGCCCAGCCGGCGGTGGTCCAGGCCCGCGACGTGGACGCGGGAGCTGACGAAGACGTTGGAGACCGGGTCGGCGTCGAGGATCGCGAGCGCCTCGTCGAGGTGGCGGTCATCGAGTAGGCGGACCGGCGAGGTCCGGAGCACCGGGCTCACGAGATCTCCTCAGTTGATCGCTCGGAGCCATACGGACCGGATCGTCGCCGTGCCGACAGATCCGCTCCACTCACGGTGTCAAGGGTACGGCAGTATCGTCCGAAGATCTCTCACAAGGTACGACAGCCGCCCCACCAGCGGAGATCCCCGGAGATTTGCGGCACCTCCGACAAGCGGCACCCCCGGCCGGCGGCCGGGGGTGCCGGGGTCTCATCCGGGCCTCAGGGGCGGCCGATGAGCGGACGGGCGGGCACCCGCGGCGTGACGGATCCCGCCGAGGACCTGGCCGACGCCTTGGCCGCGGCGCCGGAGGGCACCGGGTCCGGCAGCGCCTGGCAGGTCGCGTCCGGGCCGTTGCCCGGCTTGTCCTTCGGCAGCGCGCCGGTGGTCAGGTACGCGGCGACCTTGTCGTCGAGGCAGGCGTTCCCGTTCAGCGTGTTGGCGTGGGTCTTGCCGCCGATCTCGGCGACGAGGCGGGAGGGCAGCAGCTTGTGCATCTCCTCGCCGCCCGGGTACGGCGTCGCGGCGTCCAGCGTCGACTGGACGAGCAGGGCCGGAGTCATGCCCCTGGCCTTGATCTTCAGCTTGGGGCCGCCCTGGAAGGGCCAGAAGGCGACCGGGGCGTTGAACCAGACGTTGCCCCAGGTGTTGTAGCGGTAGCCCTGGCCGTAGAGCTTCGCGGCGTCATTGTGCCATCTGCTCCAGCTGTGGGGCCACGGGGCGTCGGCGGCCTGCACGGCGTTGTACATCGCGAAGCCGTTGTCGTCGGCGGAGAAGATGTAGTTCTCGTAGAAGTCGGTGATCGCCGAGGCGTCGCCCTTCGTCACGTACGCGGAGAACACGTCCGCGGTGGGCTCGTACCAGCCGGTGCTGTAGCCGGCGTTGAGGAAGGTGTCGTCCAGCTCGTCGGGGCCGACCTCGCCGCCGATGGCCTGCCGGCCGGCCTTGGCGCGCATGGCGTAGTACGCCCGCTCCACCTTCGCCTCGGTGGTGCCGAGGTGGTAGACCGAGTCGTACTTGGCGACCCAGCCGAAGAAGAACTTGATGTTCCGCTCGAACGCCTTGTCCTGCTCGAGCTGCGCGTCGTACCAGACGCCGCGGTCGTCGACGTTGCCGTCGAGGATCATGTGCCTGACGTGCTGCGGGAACAGCGTGCCGTACGTCGCGCCGAGGTAGGTGCCGTAGGAGAAGCCGTAGTAGCTGATCTGCCTCTGGCCCAGCGCGGAGCGGATGGCGTCGATGTCGCGGGCCGCGTCGGTGGTGCGCAGGTGCGGCAGGAGCCAGCCGAACCGCCTGGCGCAGGCCTGCGCGTACGCCTTGGACTTCTTGAGCCAGGCCGCCTCGTCCGCCGCCGTGTGCGGGACGTAGTCGGGGCGCACGGGGTCGGAGTAGTGCGGGTCACAGGTCAGCGCCGGCCGGCTGGCCCCGACGCCGCGCGGGTCGAACCCGATGATGTCGTAGTCGGCCGGGATCTCGTCGTGGCCGACGCCGCTGAACCAGCTCGCGAGACCGCCGGACAGGTAGAGGCCGCTGCCGCCCGGGCCGCCGGGGTTGCCGATCAGCACACCCTTGTAGTGCGCGTCATCGGTGTGCTCGACCCGCGAGATCGCGACGGAGATCTTCTTTCCGTTCGGGTGGCCGTAGTCCAGCGGTACCTGGATCTGGGCGCATTCCGCATTGGCCAGATAAGGATCGTCGCCGGCGCATTTCGCCCAGGCGATCGCGGCGGGAGCCGTCGTCTCCTGGGCCGATGCGGACACGGCCATGGCCGACCCGGCGAGTCCCAGGCCCGCGACGGCCGTGATGACAGCAAGTCTCTTCACGAAACCCCCTACGCGCGCGGCGTCCGACGACGAACCGCGCTGGTCTGAATGCGCAGATTGTTTCGTCTGTGCCATTTGGCGAAAAGGGGGCGTTTTAACCGTTGCTGGATCGTAATTGCCTCCTGGGAACAGGGAGGCGCGAAAAGACCCCCGGCGCGGCGCCGGGGGTCTTCTCCGTCGCTCCTACGGGCGGGCGAGCGCCTGCGGGAACTGCTGCGCGACGGCCGCCTTGGCGGTGGCCGACGACGCCGAGGACGGCGGAACCGGCTCGGGCAGACGCGGGCAGTGCGTCTGGTTCGCCGGCAGGGTGCCGTCGGTGAGGAAGGCGGCGAACTTGGAGTCGATGCAGGTGTTGCCCCGCTCGACGACGCCGTGCGTACGGCCGCCGTCCTCGATCACCAGGCGCGACCCCTTGAGCCGCTTGTTCATCTCCACGCCGCCGGGGAACGGCGTCGCGGCGTCATTGGTCGCCTGGAACAGCAGCACCGGAGGAAGGCCCTTGGCGTGCCCCACGTCGACCGGCCTGCCGGACTTGGCCGGCCAGGTCAGGCACGGCGCGTTGTACCAGGCGTTGGACCAGGTCTCGAACTGGTAGCCCTGGGCGTACAGCTTCGCGTTGTCCTTGCGCCAGGTGTTCCAGCTCTTCGGCCACTGGACGTCGCTGCACTGCACGGCGTCGTAGACCGCGTAGCCGTTGTCGTCCGTGGTCGCGCCGAGCAGGTTGAAGGCGTCCACCAGCGGCTGGCCGTTGCCGGCCTTGTACTGGGCCAGGGCGTTGGTCAGGTACGGCCAGTACGAACCCAGGTCGATGTACCCGGCGACCAGGTAGGTGTCGATGAACTCGGCACCGCCCACGACACCGCCCGCCGGCGACTTGATCAGCTTCTCGCGCGTGTCGAAGAAGACCTTCCGCACCGCCTGCTGCGTCGTGCCCAGGTGGTAGACCGAGTCGTACTTGGCCGCCCACGCGAACAGGGCGTTGATGTTGCCCTCGAACGCCTTGTCCTGCTCGAGGTTGGCGTCGTACCAGACGTCGCTCGGCTTGACGTTGCTGTCCAGCACCATGCGGCGGACATGGGTCGGGTACATCGTCGCGTACACCGAGCCGAGGTAGGTGCCGTAGGACGCGCCGTAGTAGTTGATCTGCTTTTGGCCCAGCGCCGCGCGGATGTCGTCCATGTCCTGGACGGCGTCCGTCGTCTTCATGTGCTGGAGCAGCGAGCCGTACTTGCTCCCGCAGGCCTTGGCGTACCCGGCCGCCTTCTTCAGCCAGGTCGTCTCCAGCGCCCTGCCGGTGGGCACGTAGTCGGGCCGCACCGGCTGGAAGTAGTTCGGGTCGCAGCTCAGCGACGGGCTGCTTCCGCCGACGCCGCGCGGGTCGAAGCCGATGACGTCGTAGGTGGCCTTGAGGCCGTCCGGCAGGCCGTTCGCCACGCGCAGCGCGAAGTCACGGCCGGTGCCGCCCGGGCCGCCCGGGTTCACCAGCAGGGAGCCCTGGTAGCCGGTCGTGCCCGTGTGCTTGAAGCGGGACAGCGCCAGGGTGATCTTCTGCCCCTGGGGCTTGGTGTGGTCGAGCGGCACCTGGAGGGCGGCGCACTCCAGTCCGCTCAGGCTCGGGTCGGTACAGGCCGACCAGCTCAGGCTCGCGGTCGGCCGGGCGGGACGGGCCTGAGCGGCGGTCGGCGCCAGCGCCAACGCGACCAGACCGGCTCCGGCGGCGGCCGCCGTGATGGCAAGCTTCTTCACGTAACCCCTTTCGCGCGGGGTTCGGCGATGAACCCCGGTTCATGCGGTAACGCACGATTTTCGTGACGACGTTGTACGGCCGGGAAGAGTGCGGCCAACACTGGCCAGCCCACGGCAAAGCCCCCGGCCGTTCGGCCGGGGGCTTTGCGAAGCCTAGGGGTCAGCCGGGCTCGGAGCCCTCACCCACGCTCAGGAAACGGTGACGTCGGCTCCAGGGCCCTCGCCGGTGACGTCGACGCCCATCTCGTCGGCGATGCGGACGGCCTCTTCGATGAGGGTCTCGACGATGGCGGACTCGGGCACGGTCTTGACGACCTGGCCCTTGACGAAGATCTGGCCCTTGCCGTTGCCGGAGGCGACACCGAGGTCGGCCTCACGCGCCTCGCCGGGACCGTTGACGACACAGCCCATGACGGCGACCCGCAGCGGGACCGGGAAGTCCTGCAGCGCGGCGGTCACCTGGTCGGCCAGGGAGTAGACGTCCACCTGGGCGCGGCCGCAGGAGGGGCAGGAGACGATCTCCAGACCGCGCTCGCGCAGCCCCAGGGACTCCAGGATCGCCAGGCCGACCTTGACCTCCTCGGCCGGCGGCGCCGACAGGGAGACCCGGATCGTGTCACCGATGCCCTCGGCCAGCAGCGCGCCGAACGCCACCGATGACTTGATCGTGCCCTGGAACGCCGGTCCGGCCTCGGTGACGCCGAGGTGGAGCGGGTAGTCGCATTGGGCGGCGAGCTGGCGGTAGGCGTTGATCATCACGACCGGGTCGTTGTGCTTGACCGAGATCTTGATGTCGCGGAAGTCGTGCTCCTCGAACAGCGAGCACTCCCACAGCGCGGACTCGACCAGCGCCTCCGGCGTCGCCTTGCCGTACTTTTCCAGCAGGCGCTTGTCCAGCGACCCGGCGTTGACGCCGATGCGGATCGGGATGCCGGCGTCCTTGGCCGCGCGGGCGATCTCACCGACCTTGTCGTCGAACTTCTTGATGTTGCCCGGGTTCACCCGCACCGCCGCGCACCCGGCGTCGATCGCGGCGAAGACGTACTTGGGCTGGAAGTGGATGTCGGCGATCACCGGGATCTGCGACTTACGGGCGATCATCGGCAGCGCGTCGGCGTCGTCCTGCGACGGCACCGCCACCCGCACGATCTGACAGCCCGACGCCGTCAACTCGGCGATCTGCTGAAGGGTGGCGTTGACATCCGCGGTCAGCGTCGTCGTCATCGACTGCACCGACACCGGACTGTCACCGCCCACGGGCACCGAGCCCACCATGATCTGCCGCGACCTGCGGCGAGGGGCGATCGGCCTGGGCCTCGCCTGCGGAATCCCGAGATCGATGCTCATGGGCAACGCGGCACGGAGCCATGCGCTCCGGGGGCTGCCGCGCCTCCTTTCGAGTTGTCAGTGTCCAGGTGGACGTACGGGTACAAGCCTAGGCAACGGGTGGAGTGGAGCGGACCCGAAGGGCCTATTGGGGCACTTTGAGAGGGTTGAAGACATCGGCGAGAATCAGCAAAATTCCGAGTCCGACCAGCAGCGTCACCGCGACGTACGTCAGCGGCATCAGCTTCGTCATGTCGACCGGCCCGGGGTCCGGCCGCCCCCGTACGCGGAAGACCACGGCCTTGAGCCGCTCGTAGCAGACCACCGCGAGGTGGCCGCCGTCCAGCGGCAGCAGCGGCACCAGGTTGAGCAGTCCGACGAACAGGTTCAGCGAGACGACGAGCAGGATGAAGGAGGTGAGCTTGTCGCGCCACGTGTCGCTGGAGGAGAAGACCTGCCCCGACGCCTCCGCACCGCCGACGATGCTCCCCGCCTGGCCGCCGGGCGTGCTGGCACGCTCGTGGCCGAACAGCTTGGGGATCGCGTGCGGGATGTCCGCGACCACTCCGGCGATCGAGACCGTCATGTCGCCCATGAACCGCCCGGCGAACCGGACCGAGGCCACCGGCCCCAGCCGTCGCGTGCGCGCGACCGGCTCCACTCCCAGGTAGCCGCGGCCGTCGAGGGCCGCCACGGTGACCGGCAGCGAGAGCCGCCGGTCGTTCCGCTCGACCACGACCGTCACCGGGCGGCCCGGCGCGGTGTCCCTGATCGCCGCGGACAGCTGGTCCCAGTCGCGCACCGGGCGCCCGCCGAACGACACGATCCGGTCCTGCACCCGCAGCCCCGCCTTCTTCGACGGGGACTCCGGGTCGCGGGCGGCGCAGGTGGCGGCGGCGGTCACACAGGGCGAGACGCGCCGTACGACGGTCGTGGCGGCGCGGTCCGACGGCAGGCCGATCCCGGCGGCCAGCCCGACCAGCAGCACGAACGCCAGGAAGAGGTTCATCACCACGCCGGCGACGATGACCGTCGCGCGGCGCAGCGCGGGCTGCCGGTAGAAGGCGCGCGGCTCGTCGGCGGGGTCGATCTCCTCCAGCGGGGTGTAGCCGACGATCTTCACGAAGCCGCCGAGCGGTATCACCTTGATGCCGTACTCGGTCTCGCCCCGCCGGCGCGACCACAGCGTGGTCCCGAACCCCGCGAAGAACTGCGACGCCTTCATGCCGAAGCGCTTCGCGGTGATCAGGTGTCCGGCCTCGTGCAGCACGACGGACAGCAGGAGCGCCACGACGAACGCGACGACTCCGAGGAGGCCGTAGAGATGGGTCAACCAGAAGTCAGCTCCCGTGCACGGGTCCGTGCCCAGTCGTCGGCGGCCAGCACGTCGTCCAGCGTCAGTCCGGCCGGCGCCTGAACTCCTGATCCGCTCATGTGCTCCGACACTACCCGCGCGACGGTGTCGACAATCGCCGGGAATCTGACGGTTCCCTTGAGGAAGGCCGCCACGCACTCCTCATTCGCCCCGTTGTAGACCGCCGGGGCCGTGCCGCCGGCGGCCCCCACCTCGCGCGCGAGACGAACGGACGGGAACGCGTCATTGTCGAGCGGGAAGAACTCCCAGGTGTGCGCGCGGGTCCAGTCGATGCCGGGGGCGGCGTCCGGCACCCGGCCGGGCCAGGCCAGGCCCAGGGCGATCGGCAGACGCATGTCGGGCGGGCTGGCCTGCGCGATCGTCGAGCCGTCGGTGAACTCCACCATCGAGTGGACCGCCGACTGCGGGTGCACCATGACCTCGATCGCGTCGAAGGGCACGTCGTAGAGCAGGTGCGCCTCGATCACCTCGAGGCCCTTGTTGACCAGTGTGGCCGAGTTGATCGTCACGAGCGGGCCCATCGCCCAGGTGGGGTGCGCGAGCGCCTGCTCGGGCGTGACGTCCTCCATCTCCGCGCGGCTCCGGCCGCGGAACGGACCGCCGCTCGCGGTGACGACGAGGCGGCGCACCTCGCCGCGGTCTCCCCCGCGCAGGCACTGCGCGAGCGCGGAGTGCTCGGAGTCGACCGCGACGATCTGGCCCGGCTTGGCGCGCTGCCGGACGAGCGGGCCACCGATGATCAGCGACTCCTTGTTGGCGAGCGCGAGGGTACGCCCCGCGTCGAGGGCGGCGAGGGTCGAGGACAGCCCCGCGGCGCCCTCGATGCCGTTGAGCACGATGTCGCACGGCCACGCCGCCACCTCGGCGACGGTGGCCGGGCCGGCGAGGAGCCGGGGCAGGCGGTATCCGCCGGAGGAGTACCCGCGCTTCTGCGCCTCGGCGTACAGGGCGAGCTGCAGGTCCTCGGCGACCGAGCCCTTGGCCACCGCGACCACCTCGGGGCGCAGGTCCAGCGTCTGCGCGGCCAGCAGGTCGACCCGGCCTCCGCCGGCCGCCAGCCCGGTCACGCGGAACCGGTCGGGGTTGCGCCGGATCACGTCGATGGCCTGCGTGCCGATCGACCCGGTCGAGCCCAGGATCACGACGTCTTTCGGACCGCCCGCGGCGGAATTCTCCTCAGAAATCACCCCTCCATTCTCGCCACGGCCGGAGGACGCCGCGAGGTTCAAAACACACATCACTCGATCACGAACCCCGTTTTACTCAAAGTGAGCCTATGATCACCCTCGGTGCTGCACACTTTTGGCTCATGTTCACCAGATCCCCCTTCGCTCTCGTCGTGCCCGCCGTCAGCGCCGCCCTCGGCATGGTCGGCTCGGCGACCTCACATCCGGCGCCCGTCGTGACCGGCGTGACCGACCACGTCATCGCGACCAAGTCGTCCGCGACGCTCCGCTACTGGACCGTCGAGCGGATGCGGCGCGCCGTCGTCCCCCCGCACCGCTCGCGCCCGTCCACCATGGCCGGACCCGCCGCCGACGGCGGATCCGCCGCGGGCAGGCCCCTCACCATCCCCGGCAGCGTGCCCGAGCAGCAGTCCAGCCGCCGCTCCGTGGAGACCCCGGGCGCGCCCTGGACCTCGCGCGGTGCCGTCCGCGCCACCACCGGCAAGGTCTTCTTCACCATCAACGGCGGCGACTACGTCTGCTCCGCCGGCACCGTCACCAGCGCCAACCGCGACCTGGTGGTCACCGCCGGGCACTGCGCGCGAGACGCCGCCGGAAACTGGGCCGACCACTGGATCTACGTGCCGGGCTATGACCAGGGCCGCCGGCCGTACGGCGCCTTCCCCGCCCGTCACCTGTTCGTCCCCGGTCCCTGGACGGCGCACGGCGACGAGAACTACGACGTCGCGCTCGTCGCCCTGGAGACCTCCGGCAAACGGCACGTCGCCGACGTGGTCGGCGCACAGGGCATCGCCTTCGACCAGCCGCGCGGCGCGCTGGTGTACGGCTTCGGCTACCCCGCCGGCGGCCGGTACGACGGCGAGCGGCTGACGTACTGCAGCGGCCGGACCTACCCCGACTCCCACAAGATCACGAAGGACGAGGGGCTGCGCTGCGACATGACCGAGGGCTCCAGCGGCGGACCGTGGCTGACCCGCTTCGACGCGGGCACCGGCACGGGCGTCGTGACCTCGGTGAGCAGCTTCAAGTACGCCGACGACCCGGCCACGATGTACGGCCCCTACTTCGGAAGCGCCATCCGCCGGATGTACGACCGCGCCCAGCAGGCGTGAAATACGGGCCCGCGCCCCGGCGGATCCCTACTGTTGTCCCGCGTGAGGGAGCGGAGCGAACGAGCCAGAGGACACGCACGCCCGGTCCCTCCTCCGACGAAGGAGGATTCGTGAACGGTAGCCCGCGGGTCGAGCTGGTCGTGGCCTCCTTCGACGACCCGATCGTGACCGGCCTCCTGGCGGAGGCGCGTCCGCGCGCGGACGCGTCGGTGACCGGCCAGGCGGTCGTCCCCCGCCCCCGGTTCGGAGCGGCACCCTACGGCGGCCACGTGCCCGCCGACGCCGGGGTCGTGTTCGTCGTCGCCCGGCGGGCGGACGCACCGGACGGCCCGGTC
>NZ_JBHLZP010000075.1:0-23438 GCF_042429965.1 Actinoallomurus acaciae | reverse complement strand
CCGCATCGGCCTGCCGTAGCGGATCGTCGTCAGGCGTCGTCGTCAGGCGGGGGCTCGGCGAACGCGCCGGCGGACGCGGCGAGGGCGGCGGTCCTGGCCGCGCGGTCGGGCAGGTGCGGGTCGGGTGGCGTACGGAGCAGCACGAGCTGGTGGTACACCGGCGCGGTGGCGGCGATGAGCAGTCGCCGAGCGTCGGTGTGCGGCGGGAGCTCTCCGCGCCGGACGGCCCGGCCGACGATGACCTCGCAGCGGGCGTACCGGTCCTCCCAGAGCCGCCGCTGGGCCTGGTCGGCCTGCTCGGAACGGAATGAGGCGGCGATCAGGGCCGCGACGATCGGCGGCCGCGCGGTCAGGGCGTCCTGGATCTCACGGTTCAGCGCCGCCAGGTCGCCTTTCAGCGAGGCCGTGTCCGGTGGCCGCCAGTCGTCGTCGCTCGCCGCGTCGAGGAAGTCGGCGAGCAGGCCGCCGACGTCGCCCCAGCGCCGGTACACCGTCGCGCGGTGCACGCCCGCGCGGGCGGCGACGGCGTCCATGGTGAGCCCGTCGTAGCCGTGTTCGCCGAGCTCCGCGAGGACCGCGTCGTGCACCTGCGCGCGGATACGCGCGGTACGGCCGCCGGGGCGGCGTCGCGTCGGCCGGGCGTCCTCCGGTCGTGCTGCTTCGGAAGTCATCGCTGGTGATCCGGTTGCTCAGTGGGACGGTGCCATGCCAGGATCTTAATGCATCATTTGTCGCACTAGTGGAGATTCGCGATGCCTGCCGTTGTTCCCCCCGACCCGAACACGGTCCATCCGATGCCCGGACAGCCGCGCGTGGCTCTGCTGAGGCCACTGATCACCTCGCCGCTGATCGAGGTCGGAGAGTTCTCCTACTACGACGACCCGGATGATCCGACGGCCTTCGAGACCCGCAACGTGCTGTACCACTACGGACCGGAAAAGCTGGTCATCGGGAGGTTCTGCGCGCTGGGCGAGGGCGTGCGGTTCATCATGAACGGCGCCAACCACCGCATGGACGGCCCGTCGACGTTCCCCTTCCCGATCATGGGTGGCTCCTGGGCCGAGCACTTCGACCTCATCACCGGCCTGCCGGGACGGGGTGACACCGTGGTGGGCAACGACGTGTGGCTCGGCTACCGCGCCATGGTGATGCCCGGTGCCCGCATCGGCCACGGAGCGATCATCGCCTCCGGTTCCGTCGTCGTCGACGACGTCCCCGACTACGGCATCGTCGGCGGCAACCCGGCCCGGCTCATCCGCCGCCGCTACAGCGATGCGGACATCGACCGCCTCCTGGCCCTGGCCTGGTGGGACTGGCCGCTCCAGCACATCACCGAGCACATCCCCGCGATCATGTCCGGCGACATCGGCGACCTGGAGACCGCGGCACCGACCACCCCGCGGTGATCCCGTCGACCGGGGGCCTCACGAGTCCGTCCCGCTTCATCGGCCCCTCTGGGCACGGCCGCCCAAGGAGGTAGATCTTTTACGCTTTAGCACCTCAGTCCGTAACTTCCCTACACATCGCGTGACCTGCGGCGTTAAGGTGCATGGCATGCGTTTTGTCCCCCCTGCCGCGGTCGTTGCCGCCCTGATCGCGGTCCTTCTCCCCTCCCCCGCGTCGGCGATCACCAACGGCACGCCCGACGGCGAGACGCACCCGGCCGTGGGTGCGATGGTCAACGCCAAGCCGTACGGCGACGGCACCTGGTCGTACTGCACCGGCACCCTCATCTCGCCGACCGTCTTCCTCACCGCGGCCCACTGCGGCGAGAAGGGGCAAAAGACCGCGATGGTCTCCTTCTCCAGCCACTATCAGCTCGGCTCCGGCGTCTACATCGGCCGCTACGAGGCCGATCCCGAGTACACCGAGAAGGCCGATTCCCACGACATCGCGGTCGTCGTCTTCAGCACGCCCATCGCCGGGATCAAGCCCGCGCGCCTGCCGACCGCGGGGCTGCTGGACCGGCTCAAGGCGAACGGCACCCTGGCGAAGTCGTCCTTCACCCCCGTGGGCTACGGCTCGGCGCTGCCCAGCGACGACGGCAAGACGCTCCACTACTCCGACACCCGCCGCCTCACCTCGATCTCCTTCGGCGACCTCACCCGCTCGTGGCTCAAACTGTCGCTGAACTCGGGAAAGAAGGACGGCAGCACCTGCTTCGGCGACTCGGGCGGCCCCAACTTCCTCGGCGGCCCGGCCTCCGACCTGGTCGTGGCCACCACGATCAGCGGCGACGACGACGCGTGCAGGACGACCAACCTCGACTACCGGCTCGACACCGCCACGGCACGAGCGTTCCTCGGCAAGTACGTCACCCTGCCCTGAGCGAACCGTCGCGAGAACGGCGGACGCCCGCGATCATGCTGTCATGGGCTTCGTCATCTTTATGATCGTGATGCTGCTCCTCGTCGGCGGCATGGGCGGCGGGATCGCCGTGCTCGTCATCGCCGTACGGAAGGCGGCGATCAAGGCCGACCGTCGCCGCCGGGACGCGCTCTACGCCTGGACCATGGCGAACGGGTGGCGGATGCACGAAGGCGACGCCGCCACCCGCTGGCGGCCGCGGCTGGCGCATCTGCGGGGGTTCCGGATACGGCGGCTGGCGTACGGGACCGTGGGCCCCCTGCAGGTGACCGCCGCCGACTGCCGGTACGAGACCACGACCAGCAACGGCCAGACCACACAGACGGTCGAGGTCAACCTCGCGGTCTTCGTCGCGGCGCTGCCGGGCGCGTGGCCCGAGATCACGGTCGGCAACCGCCACCTGGGCTCGCGGATGCTGCGCGCCCTGGGCGGGCATTCGGGGGTCGAACTCGGACATCCGGAGTTCGACCGGCGCTTCCGCGTGGAGACGGTCGACCCGTACGCGGTGCCCAGGCTCCTGTCCCCCGCCCTCGTCGACGCGCACCTGCGCGGCCAGGTGCCGAACTGGAGCATCAGCGCCGGCGAACTCATGGTCGTCGAGAGGTACCGCCTGACGCCCGAGCACATCATCCCAGGCGTGGAGCGCGTCCGCTGGCTCGCGGCGGCACTCGGCGTACGAGGCTGAGCCGCCTCTCAGTCCGGAGGCGTGAACGCGCAGGGCAGCCGTTTGTAGCCGTTGATGAAGCCCGACAGCAGGCGGTTGGGCTCGCCGGACACGTGGATGTCCGGGAGCCGGGTGAACAGCTCCTCCAGCATGATGGTGATCTCCCGGCGGGCCAGGTTGGCGCCGAGGCAGAAGTGCGGGCCGGGGCCGCCGAAGCCGACATGCGGGTTGGGCGTACGGGTGATGTCGAAGACGTCCGGGTCCGTGAAGACCGTCTCGTCGCGGTTGGCCGCGTTGTAGAACAGCAGCACCTTGTCGCCCGCGTGGTACGTGTGGCCGTTCATCTCCAGGTCGCGGGCCACGTTGCGGCGCATGAAGATGACCGGCGTGGCGTAGCGGACGATCTCCTCCACCGCGCCGCCGATCCGCCCGTGGAAGTCCTCCATCAGCAGCCGCCGCTGCTCGGGGAAGTCGGTGAACAGCTTCAGCGCGTGGCTCAGGGCGGTACGCGTCGTCTCGTTCCCGGCCACGACGAGCAGCAGGAAGAACGAGCCGAGCTCACGCGTGGTCAGCCGCTCGCCGTCGACGTTGGCGTTGACGAGCGCCGAGGTCAGGTCGTCGGTCGGGTTCTTCATGCGCTCGCGGCCGAGGCGGGCCGCCAGGCGGTGGAGGTCGCGGGCGGCGCGCACGATCCGGAACAGCGCGCGGGCCATCGTGAACCGGTCCATCTTGTCCGGGTTGACCCCGGTGTACTCCACGTCGGAGTTGCCGAGGATGACATTGGTCCGGGCGATGACCCGGGCGTAGTCGCGCTCGGGGATGCCGAGCATGTCGCAGATCACCTCGACCGGCAGGCGCACGGCGACCTTGGCCACGAAGTCTCCGGGCCCGGAGGCGATCAGCTCGTCGACGATGCGCACGGCGCGCCGGCGTACGTCGTCCTCGGTCTTGGCGAGCATCTTCGGCGTGAAGGCGCGGGAGACGATCCGGCGGATCTTGGCGTGCCGGGGGTCGTCCATGTTGATGAGCGAACCGAAGTATCGCCCCATGTACGCCGGCAGGTCCGGGATCGTGGTGGCGCTCGGCTCGCTGCTGAAGACGTCCTGGCGGCGGCTCGCCTCGCTCACGTCGGCGTGCCGTACGAGGGCCCAGTAGCCCTTGCCGGCGGGCACGAGCGGCACGGACAGCTCGGGGAAGAACACCGGATGCTCCTGCGCGCGCAACGCCGCGAAGGCGGCCATCCGCTCGTCGAGCGGGCGCGCCCAGAAATCCAGGCCGGACAGGTCGATTTCATCGAGTCCCGGGGGCGACTCGGTCGTCATGCGACACCACCCATGTAAGCGACCAATTACAGTGAAGCACACTCGGCCCACGGGGAAAAGGCCGTGCGGCGCCGCCCCGCCGGGGCTACTTGGCGAACAGCTGCGACTCGTCGGCGAACGCCTTGAACTCCAGCGCGTTACCCGCCGGGTCGCGCAGGAACATCGTCCACTGCTCCCCCGGCTCGCCGGCGAACCGGACGTACGGCTCGATGACGAACTCCACGCCCGCGTCGCGCAGCCGCCCCGCCAGCGTGTGGAAGTCCTCCGGCGGCAGGATGAGGCCGAAGTGCGGCACCGGCACGTCGTGCCCGTCGACCGGGTTGCTCCCCCCGGCGTTCGCCGTGAC
This sequence comes from Actinoallomurus acaciae, assembly GCF_042429965.1. Lineage (NCBI taxonomy): Bacteria > Bacillati > Actinomycetota > Actinomycetes > Streptosporangiales > Thermomonosporaceae > Actinoallomurus > Actinoallomurus acaciae. The sequence continues at coordinate 18,739 of NZ_JBHLZP010000075.1, read as the reverse complement.
CGGCACCCGGTGGGTGACCACCTGGTGGCCATAGAAGTTCCAGTCCACCCAGGCGTCCGACGAACGCCCCTCGGACAGGCCGAGCACGTCGCCGTAGAAGGCGCGGGCGCGCTCGATGTCGTCCACCGGTATCGCCAGGTGGAACCCGGGACGTACGGTCATGAGCCCTCCTTCGCCGGAGGGAGCGGCCGCTGGAGCGCGTCCCTCGCGCCGCCATGGCGCCCCCTCACGATGTCGCGTCCGAGTCTTTCATCCCCCTTTGGCGGCGCGCGCGGCGGCGGTGAGGTCCGGCAGGGCGCTCTCCGGGACCAGCGACAGGTTGTACAGCGCGATGTCGGTCGCGCCCACCCCCATCAGCGCGCGGACGTCGTCGGCCAGGCGGCCTTCGGTACGGTCCGGGCTCCAGTTCAGCGACGCGAGCAGGGGCCGGTCGCCGGCCAGGGCCGCCAGGCCGCCGTACCGGGCGGCGAGGGCGTCGCCGGTCAGCGTGTCGCAGCCGAGACCGACCCGGTCGGCCGGCGCGAACGCGTCGGGGCCGGAGCCCTGGAGCGCGGCCATGTCCGGGTCATCGAAGATCAGCGGGCGGACGGCCGCGTCGTGCTCGTGCGCGGCGGCCGTGGTCGCCGCCATGACGCGTCGCACGCCGTGCGCGCGGATCGCCCGCAGTGTCGGGGCGCCCTCGCCGGCGAGCGCCAGGTTCCGCAGCTCCGCCGGGTCGTGGCCGAGCTTCTCCATCAGCCGTACGCAGGCACCGCAGAAGCACTGGCCCGCCATCGCCCGCGCCATCCCGGTCAGGGGCGCCAGCTCCAGTGAGACGACGTACGACGGGTCCCACGCGGCGTACAGGGCGGACTCCAGCTCGATGACATCCGGGGAGAACCGGGCGCACACGTCGGCGACCAGCGCGGCGGCGTACTCCACGACGTCCGGGTGACTCGGGCACAGCGCGTGGATCGTGGGCGTGCCGTCGAGCGTGCGCGCGGCGAGGTCGGGGTGCGCGGCCACCACGGGGTCGTCGTGCAGCACGACCGTCCAGGCGTGGAAGGCCAGGCCGTGCCGCGGCGCCTCCTCCCGCAGCTCGCGCAGGGCCGTGACCTCCTCCTCGCCCGCGATCGTGAGCGGCCGCAGCCGCCCGTACCGATCCTCGCCGGGCGGGAAGTAGGTGATCCCGGGCGGTGAGTGCCGTACGACGCCGTGGCGGGCGAACCAGCGGCGCGCCGGGTGGTAGCGGACCGCCACCGCGATCGCGTCGGCGCCGAGCCCGGCAGCCAGCGCGCAGAGCTCGGCCGGCCCGGTGAGCACGGCGTCCTCGGGATAGCAGAAGACCTGTACGGTCACGCGCGTCTCCTCGCGTCCGCGGTCGTCCACAGCCAGATCGGCGGACTACCGCCCGACGCCCTCGGGATTGGACAATGGAAGTCTTGCTGGTCCATTTTTTCTGATTCTTGGAGGTGTTGCTCGTCTGGGGGCGATCTTGCGGGTCGCTGCGGTGGCAGTGGTGGCTCGGTCGGTCGGTGCGATCGGCCGCTGATACGACCGGGTGGGTCGTGGCGGCTTGTCGGCCCCGATCGCGGGAGCCGGTACGTGGCCTTGGATGAGTCGGCCGTGCGGGGTGCCGGTTCGCCGTCGATGGGAACGCGTTCGAGACCAGCGCATGACCGGACCGCACCTGCGACCGGGTCGTGGCCTGCGATCGCGGCGGACGGCAAGCCGGATGTGCGAAGCCTTCGCCCGTATGGGGGGCTGCGGGGTGCACCTCCCGGTTGCCTTCACCCACCGTGACGGATCGATGGTGGCGCAACAGCAGGTCGAGCGGGGAACCAGTGAGATCGCCTGGTTCCAGCCTTGTTGAACCAACCCGATCCGGCCGGGCGGATCCTGACGCCCGGACGCGCTGCACACCGGCGCTCACGCCCGCCATTGGACAACCCCCATCGAAATCCTGCCCACCCCCCGAAAACCCCGCCCCCCCGGCGCCGCGCAGATCTTCCAGATCAGCCACCGCCAAAGCGGCCACGCCGCCGAGACACCCGGCCAGACCCGACCCACCCACGGCGAAAACACCCCCGCCTACGCACCGACACCACCCCACACGTCGCGGCAACCCCGCACAATCCCTCAGAACCACCGCCCGACCACCAGCACTCGACTTTCCCGGGGCCCTGCCGGGCGGAAGTTGGGTGCCCCCAGGCGGGAGCGGTCCCTGCGGGAGGGACTGCCCGGGCGGGGCTCCCAGGTGGAAAGAGGATCCCCCGGGCGGAAGGAGTCCGCGCCAGACGAGTCCCTGCGGGACAGCCTCCCCGAGCGGGACTCCCCAGGCGAAAATGGGGCCCCGGGGCGGGAGAGGTCAGCGCGGGACGAGTCCCTGCGGGACGGGCTCCCCGGGCAGGGCTCCCCAGGCGAAAATAGGCCCCCCCGGGGCGGGAGAGGTCAGCGCGGGACGAGTCCCAGCGGGACAGCCTCCCCGGGCAAGGCTCCCCAGGCGGAAAGGGTCCCCCGGGCGGAAGAAGTCCGCGCGGGACGGGCTCCCCGGACGGGACCCCCAGGCGAAAATAGACCCCGGGCGGAACGGATCTGCGCGAGACGAGTCCCAGCGGGACAGCCTCCCCGGGCAAGGCTCCCAGGTGCAAATGGGGCCCGGGCGGATGGATCTGTGCGGGACGGGTTCTTGCGGGAGGGGCTCCCCGGGCGGGACTCCCCAGGCGAAAATGGGCCCGGGCGGAACGGATCCGCACGGGACGGGCCCCTGCGGGAGGGGCTCCCCGGGCGGGGCTCCCCAGGCGGAAATGGGCCCCCGGGGCGGGAGAGGTCAGCGCGGGACGAGTCCGTGCGGGACGGGCTCCCCGGGCAGGGCTTCCCAGGCGGATGGGGAGTCCCTGCGGGAGGGGCTTCTCCGTCAGGTGGTCGCCCGGTGTTCCGTGGTCCGCCGGGTGTGTCTGAGCCCGCCCGGGCGGGGCGGTTCAGGTGTTCACGCCTTGGCGACGGTCAGCAGGATGACGGAGTCCTCCAGGGCCTCCAGGCCGTGCCGGACCTCGGGGATGACCAGCAGGTCACCGGTTCGCGCGTCCCACGAATCGCCGTCGGCCGTCAGGCGGACCCGGCCCTGCAGGACGTACAGCGTCGCGTCGCCCGGGCTCTCGTGCTCCGACATCGATCGGCCGGCGGTGAGTGCGATGGCGGTCTGCCGCAGCGTCCGCTCATGCCCGCCGAAGACGGTCTCGGAGCTGCGCCCGGTGGTGTCGGCTCCGGCCCGGGAGGCCAGCTCTCGCGCCAGAGCCTCCAGTGACATCTTCCTCTGCATGACGCCAGTCTTACAGTGCCGCGCCCGGCGGCGGTCAGACCCCCGGGTCCCCGGCGCGGCGCAGGCCGTCGAGGAACAGGGCGACGTAGTACCGGCCGACGTCGCGGGGGCCGAGCGCGCCGTCCGGGTGCCACCAGGTGCTGATCTGGTGCACCGCGCCGAACAGGAAGTTGACCGCCAGGTCGGCCGGGGCGTCCGTCCGGAACGTCCCGTCCCGCCGACCCTCCTCGACCAGGGTGCGGAACCGCTCGTGGTAGCGCCGCCGCTCCGCCCGTACGGCCCGGCGCCTGACCTCCGGCAGGAGGTGCATCGAACGGAAGAAGACGGTCAGCTCGTCCAGGTGGGCGCAGCTCGTCTCGATCACGTCGAGGACGGCGTCGCGCAGCCGCTCCTCCGGGGTTCCCGGGCCGCCGGCGATCCGTTCCAGGCGTTCGGTCTGGAGCGCGAGCAGGCGGTGGTAGATCTCATACAGCAGGTCATCCTTTGCCGCGAAATAGTGGTACATCGCGCCCTTGGTGACGCCCGCCGCCGCGACGATCTCCTGTACCGAGGTGCTCTCGTAGCCGTTCTCGGCGAACAGCCGCGTGGCCGTCTCGAGCAGCCGCTCCGGCAGTGGCCGCGCCCGCTCGGGAACCTCCGCCGTCCCCTGTGTCATCCGCGCCGCTCAGCGGTTCCGGTACGGGGCGAGCTCGCGGCGGGCGATGGAGCGCTTGTGCACCTCGTCGGGCCCGTCCGCCAGGTGCAGTGTGCGCATGCCGGCCCAGAGCTCGGCCAGCGGGAAGTCCTGCGACACGCCTCCGCCGCCGTGCGCCTGGATGGCGCGGTCGATGACCCGGCTCGCCATCTCCGGCACCGCCGCCTTGATCGCCGAGACCTCCACGCGCGCCCCCTTGTTGCCGACGGTGTCCATCAGCCACGCGGTCTTGAACACCAGCAGCCGGGCCTGTTCGATCCGGATGCGCGACTCGGCGATCCAGTCCTGGACGACACCGTGGTCGGCGATCGGGGCGCCGAAGGCGACACGTGAGGTGACCCGCTCGCACATCAGCTCCAGCGCCCGCTCGGCCATGCCGATGGCGCGCATGCAGTGGTGGATGCGGCCGGGGCCGAGGCGCTCCTGGGCGATGCGGAAACCCTCGCCCTCGCCGAGCAGGATGTTGTCCGCCGGCACCCGTACGTTCGCGAAGCCGACCTCGGCGTGCCCGCCGTGGGTGCCGTCGTCGTAGCCGAAGACCGAAAGCCCCCGCTCGACCGTGACCCCCGGGGTGTCCTTGGGCACCAGCACCATGCTCTGCCGCCGGTACGGCGGCCCGTCCGGGTCGGTCACGCCCATCACGATGAAGATCTCACACTCCGGGCTGAGCGCGCCCGAGGACCACCACTTGCGCCCGTTGAGCACGTACTCGTCGCCGTCGCGCTCGATGCGCAGTGCGATGTTGGAGGCGTCGGAGGAGGCCACCGCGGGCTCGGTCATGCAGAACGCCGAGCGGATCACCCCCTCCAGCAGCGGCTCCAGCCAGCGCTGCCGCTGCTCCCGGGTGCCGAACATGGCGAGGATCTCCATGTTGCCGGTGTCGGGCGCGGCGCAGTTGAGGGCGACCGGCGCGATCTTCGGGGACCGGCCCATGATCTCGGCGAGCGGCGCGTACTGCAGGTTCGTCAGCCCGGCGCCGTACGGCTCGTGCGGGAGGCCGTGCTCGCCGCGCGAACCCGACGGGAGGAACAGGTTCCACAGGCCGCGCTTGCGCGCCTCGGCCTTGAGGTCCTCGATGACCGGCGGCGTCGACCACGGGTCGGTCCGCTCGGCAGCCTGGGCGGCGTAGACCGGCTCGGCCGGGTAGACGTACGCGTCCATGAACTCCAGCAGCCGGTCCCGGTAGTCATCGGTCGTCGCGTCGAACCCGAAGTCCATGCCGTTCCTCTCCACCTGCGGATGACCGTGCATACCGACCAGTCGGTATGTCGTCACAGTAGGCCGGTCCTCCGCAGACCGTCAACGGCCGCCCGCCGGGTCAGGTGCGGATCGAGCTCTCCCGCACCTTCAGCTCGGCGTTCAGGGTGATGTGGCGTTCGGGGAACGGCTCACCGCTCACCCGCCTGAGCAGGAGCTCCGTCGCCTGGCGGCCGATCTCGTACGTCGGCTGGCTCACCGCCGTGATCTGTGAGCGCAGGCTCAGCGCCGGCATCATGTCATCGAAGCCGACCAGGGCGATGTCGTCCGGGAAGCGCACCCCAGCCGTGTCGAGCGCGTCCACGGCGCCGATCGTCATCAGGTTGTTGGACACGAACAGGCCGTCCGGGCGGCCCGGCAGGGCGAGCAGCCGCTCGGTCGCCTCGCGGCCTCCGTCGATGCGGAACTCACCGCTCACCACGAGCTCGCGCGCCGACGGCAGGCCCGCCGCCCGCAGTCCCGCGCGGTAGCCCGCCAGCCGGCCGGCGCCGGTGGTGGTGCCCAGGCGGCCGGCGATGAAGCCGATCCGGCGGCAGCCCTGCTCGACCAGGTGGAGCGTCGCCTCCTTGGCGGCGCGGTGGTTGTCGACCATCACCCAGTCGACGTCGGCGGTCTTGAGCCGCCGGTCGATGGTGACCACCGGGATGCCGCGCTCGGCCAGCACGTCGATGGAGGTCTCGGTGGCCGAGGCGGGCGACAGCAGCACGCCCGCCATCTGCTCGGCGGCGGCCACCTCCAGGTAGCGCTGCTCCTTGCGCAGGTCCTCGTCGGCGTTGGCCAGCACCACGGAGTAGCCGGCCGCGCTCGCGACGTCCTCCACGCCGCGGACCATCGCGGTGAAGAACGGGTTGGTGATGTCGGAGATGATCACGCCGAGCACCGTCGTCGCCCGGGTGCGCAGGCTGCGGGCCTGGCTGTTCGGGCGGTAGCCGAGGGCGCGCACGGCGGCGAGCACGCGTTCCTTGAGATCGGGCGAGACGGTCTCGGAGGTGTTCAGGACGCGCGAGACCGTGGCGGGCGACACGCCCGCCGTCCGCGCCACTTCACGAATCGTCACCTGCGCCATGGGCCGGCCCCCCTCTTCGCCACCCGGAACATTGTCCACGGTCACCCGGATTCCGGGGGTTGACAGGTCCGGAAGCCACGATCTACGTTCCGAGAAATCGATTTCAGAAATCGATTTCTCGATGACTCTACCGCACCCCGGAGCCGGATCGGAAAAGGCGGCCGGGACGTCGAACCGGAGGTCACGCGTGGCGCGAATCGGTCTTCTCAGCATGTCGGACGGGCGTGACTTCGTCGCCCGCGACGTCGCCGGACATGTGGGCGAGTCGACACGGACCCTCGCCGAACTGCTGCGGGCGCACGGGCACGAGGTGATCACCGCCCGCGACGTCATCTGGACCAACGAGCTCGCCACCGCCGAGGCACGGTGGGTGGCCGGGCAGCGACCTGACCTGACCATCTTCAACTATCCCGTGTGGGCGTTCCCGCACTTCACGATGCTCGCCGCCGACGCCACCCCCGGCCCGCTGCTGCTCGTCGGCAACATCGACCCGCAGTACCCCGGCATGGTCGGCATGCTCGCCGGCGGCGGCGCGCTCGACCAGGCCGGCCGCGTCCACTCCCGTGTGTGGGGCGACCCGGAGGCCGTCACCGACCGGATCCTCACCAGAGTCCGGGCCGCGACGGCGGTGAGCGGCCTGCGCGGCTCGACGTTCGGCCGGATCGGCGGCCGGCCGATGGGCATGTACACCGCCGTCGCCAACACCGACCAGTGGATGCGGCAGTTCGGCGTCGACGTCGAGGAGATCGACCAGTGGGAGGTCGTCCGCCGCGCCGAGAACGCCGACGCCTCCCGGGTCGCGGCCGGGCGTGACTGGCTGGAGAAGCACGGCACCGTCCACTACGACGGCCGGCGGCTGACGCCCGAACTGCTCGAACGCCAGATCCGCTCGTACTACGCCGTGCGCGAGCTGATCGACGAGTGGAACCTGGACTTCTCCGGCATCAAGGGCCAGCCCGAGCTGACCACTCACTTCACCACCATGGACGTCACCGAGGCGTTCCTCAACGACCCGTACGACTGGGAGGGCCCGAAGGAGACCCACGTCACCGCGACCGAGGCCGACATGGACGGCGCGCTGACGATGCAGATCCTCAAGCTCCTGTCCGGCGACCCGGTGCTGTTCGCCGACGTACGGCACTACCACGCCGACAAGGACGTGTGGGACCTGTGCAACTCGGGCCAGCACGCGACCTGGTACGCCGAGCGCTCGGCCGACCCGGCGGAGAACCTCGGATCGGTCCACTTCCACCCGGAGGTCTTCTACTTCCCGGCCGGGGGCGCCTCGGTGCAGCACCTCGCCGCCCCCGGCGAGATGACGTTCGCGCGCCTCACCCGCTACGACGGGCGGTATCGGATGCACGTCATGCGCGGCGCCTTCGAGCGGTACGACGACGCGACGAACGAGGCGATGATGCGCCAGTCGACGTACGAGTGGCCGCACGCGTTCGCCCGGCTGCGTGTGGACAGCGAGGAGTTCCTGTCCCGGTTCGGCGCCAACCACCTCCATGCGGTCCCCGGCGAGTACGTCGCGGAGCTGCGCGCCGTCTGCGAGCTGCTGTCCATCGACTTCGACGGGTTCGGTGACCTTCGATGAGAACTCACCTGAGACGCTTCGCCGTCCTCCTCCTCGCCGCCGGCGCGCTGACCGGTGTCACGACCCACGCCCAGGCGGCGGCCCCGGCGAGCGCGAAGGGCCCGGTCGGCTGGGACGTCTACCGCCACCCCGAGCGGCTCGCCCGGCTGACCACCGGCGTGCAGACCAAGCAGTTCTCCAGCTTCGACCGCACCGGCGGCAACAACGACGGGTTCGACGGGACGTACTCCTGCCTGCGCACCACCGCGGACGGCTGCGTCATCGCCGAGCACGACGGCGCCGGCGAGGTGAACGCGATCTGGTTCACCCGCGACAACGGCGACGTACGCGCCACCGGGAACATCACCATCACCCTCGACGGCCGTGACGTGGTGCACGCGTCGCTCCAGGACCTGGTCGACGGCAAGGTCGGCGCACCGTTCGTGAACCCGCTCGTCGCCAACGCCGACCAGAGCTCCGGCGGCGTGTACGTCGAGGTGCCGATGCCGTTCCGGCACTCGATGCGGATCACCACCGACAAGAACCCGATCTTCTATCACGTCACCTACCGGACCTTCGCCGACGACGCGGGCGTGCGGACCTTCGACCCGTCCGACAAGGCCGCGGACGTCATCGCGAAGCTGAAGGCCGCCGGCACCAGGGACCCCAAGCCCGCGCCGCCCGGCGCCCGTACGCAGAGGTCGGCGCTGCGCCTCGCCCCCGGCGCGACCGAGACGCTGGCGCGCGCCACCGGCGCCGGCGAGCTGTCCGCCCTGCGGCTCACGCTGCCGCAGGCCGAGCAGGTCACGGCCGACAACGTCGAGGACGAGGGTCGCGCGTTCGGGGCGAACGGCTCCAGCACGTTCACCGTCGCGGTGGACCCGGCCAACACGGGCGTACGGCTGACCCGCCGCTACGACCCGGAGATCGGCCACCAGCGCGCCTCGATCTCCGTCGACGGCCGGGACGCGGGCCAGTGGGGGCCGACGGAGCCGAGGGGCGCCGGGCAGTGGGCCGAGGAGTCGGTCGAGCTGCCGGCGAGCCTTACCGCCGGGAAGTCGCGGCTCACCGTCAAGAACACCTTCGTCTCCTCCGACCTGGACTACAACGAGTTCACCTACTGGGTCGACAGCCATGCCGGCGGCGGCCTGACCCGTACCGACACGGTCGACGTCGGCGACACCGCCGACGAGGCCGCGCACCAGTACGCGATCACGGGCCAGACCTGGCAGGGCGACCGGGTGTTCTCCTACCCGCTGGACGCCGGTCGGCTCGCCAGGCTGCACACCGCGCAGCAGCTCCTGCAGGGGCTGCGGGTGCGGATCACCTTCGACGGGAGGCGGACCGTCGACTCTCCGTTCGGGGAGTTCTTCGGCTCCGGCTTCGCGGTCGCGCCCGTACGGTCCCTGTTCACCGGCATCGACCCGGCCGCGCACTCCTACGCCGCCTGGTGGCCGATGCCGTACGGCCACGACGCGAAGGTCGAGCTGTACAACGGCTCGCCGCTGACGGTGACCGCCGGGGACGCGCAGGTCACCACCGGCCGCCACGCGATGACCGGTGAGGGCTACTTCCGCACGCAGTCCCGCGCCGGCGCCACCGAGAACGGCAAGGACTGGACGTACCTGCAGGCCACCGGCCAGGGCAAGTTCGTCGGTGTCGTCTCCTCCATGCGGGGCCCGGCGTCGCGGGCGTTCCTGGAGGGCGACGAGCGCGTCTACACCGACGGCTCGCGCAGCCCGCAGATGCACGGGACCGGCACCGAGGACTTCTACCAGAGCGGCTGGTACTTCAACCGCGACACCTACACCGAGCCGTTCAACGGCGACCCGGCGCACCTGACCGCCACGACCGGCTGCGCCGCCGACTCCGACTGCACCGGGGCGTACCGGTTCATGATCGGTGAGGCGGTGCCGTTCGGCTCGGCGATCACCTTCGGCATCGAGCACGGGCCCGGCGACGACGTGGCGGCGAACTACTCCACGACCGCCTTCTGGTACGGCCGGGACTCCGCCGCCTCCCGCCGGACCGACACGCTGACCCTCGGCGACGCGGCGAGCGAGAAGGCGCACGGCTACACCGGCACCGGGCCCGCGACGAGCCTGAGTTCGACCTTCGAGGGCACGAACACCGCGCTCACCGCGAACGTCCGGCCCGCGACGGCGCCGGTCGCGTTCCGGCTCGCCGTCGACCCGGCCAACCGGGGCGTGACGCTCCTGCGGACGAGCGATCAGAACACCTCGTACCAGCACGCGAAGGTGAGCGTCGACGGGCACGCGCTGCCGGACTGGCTCCAGCCGCTCGGCAACACCACCCACCGCTGGCTGGACGACACCTACCAGGTGCCGGCGAGCGTGACCGCCGGGCGGAGTTCGATCACCGTAACCCTGACGCCGGACGGCCCGCCCTGGTCGGCCGCCTCGTACCAGGCCTGGAGCAACCGGTGACGAAAGAGGTCGTGCTCCGGATGCGGGGCATCGGCAAGAGCTTCCCCGGCGTGCGGGCACTGTCCGGCGTCGACCTGACGGTGCACGCCGGGGAGGTGGCCGCCCTGCTCGGCGAGAACGGGGCGGGCAAGTCGACGCTGATGAACGTCCTGGCCGGCGTGCACGGCGACTACGACGGCGTCATCGAGGTGGGCGGGGAGGAGGTGGCGATCCACTCCCCCAAGGACGCGGCGCGGCACGGGATCGCCATGATCCACCAGGAGCTCAACCTCGTGCCGGACCTGTCCATCGCGGACAACATCTTCCTCGGCCGGGAACCCCGCACCCGGTGGGGCACCCGCGACCGGTCCGCCGCGCACGACCGTACCGCGGAGCTGCTGGCCGGGCTCGGCCTGCGGCTGTCCCCGCGCCGCCTGGTCCGCAGCTGCCGCATCGCCGAGCGGCAGCTCATCGAGGTGGCCAAGGCGCTCGGCAACAACGTGCGGATCCTCGTCATGGACGAGCCGACGTCCGCGCTGGCCGACGCCGAGGTACGGCGGCTGTTCGAGGTGATCCAGGACCTGACCGGACGCGGCGTGGCCGTCATCTACATCTCCCACCGGCTGGAGGAGCTGGAGGAGATCGCCGACTCGGTGACCGTGCTGCGCGACGGCGCGTACATCGGGCGGCGCGACATGGCGGGCACGACACGGCCCGAGCTGATCCAGATGATGGTCGGCCGTCCGCTGGGCGACCTGTTCCCCCGCGAGACCGGGGAGCACGGCGACGGGGACGTACGGCTGCGGGTCGAGGGCCTCTCGCTGCGGGCCGAGACGGGCCGGACCGCGCTGCACGACGTCGACCTGACCGTACGCGCCGGGGAGATCGTCGGGCTGGCCGGCCTCATGGGCGCCGGCCGTACCGAGGTGCTGGAGACGCTGTACGGCGCCCACCGGCCCTCGGCCGGACGGATCGAGCTGGACGGCGAGCCGTACCGGCCGCGCTCGCCGCGGTACGCGATCCGGCGCGGTCTGGCACTGGTCGCCGAGGACCGCAAGGCGCAGAGTCTCGTGCTCGGCGGCACCGTCGCGTTCAACGCGAGCCTGGCGGCGCTCGGCCGCTACACCCGGCTGTTCGTGGACCGGCGGCGCGAGCGCGCCGCGGTGGCCGGGCAGGTCCGCGGCCTGCGGGTGAAGACGCCCGGCCTGAACACGACGGTGCGCGATCTGTCCGGCGGCAACCAGCAGAAGGTGGTGCTGGCCAAGTGCCTGCTCACCGAGCCGGCGCTGCTGCTCATGGACGAGCCGACGCGCGGCATCGACGTGGGCGCCAAGGCGGAGATCCACGCGCTGATGAGCCGGCTCGCCGGAGGAGGGACCGCCCTGCTGGTGGTCTCCTCCGAACTCCCCGAGCTCATCGCCATGTGCGACCGGATCCTCGTGCTCTGCGAGGGGCGCGTCACCGGAGAGTTCCACCGTGACCCGGCCCACGGCCCGCCGGCCAACCAGGAGGACATCCTGGCCGCCGCGATGGCGCGCCAGGCCGTACTCGACCAGGAGACAGCCGATGCCTGACCAGACCGCGACCGATGAGGAGACCGTGGCCGCGGAGACCGGCGGCCCGCCGCCGCGGTTGCGGATCCGGATGCGGCGGCTGCTGCCGGTGCTCGGCTCGCTGCAGGGCTACATCGGCCTGATCCTCGTGATCGTGCTGGGGCTCGCCACGAAGGGCGAGGTGTTCTGGAACCAGACCAACCTCACCAACGCGGTCGGCGCGTTCGCCTCCCGCGGCATCCTCGCCGTGGGCGTGACCCTCGTGATCCTCACCGGCGGCATCGACCTGTCGGTCGGGTCCATCCTCGGCATCGGCTCGATGGTCTCGGCCATGATGCTCGTCCACCACAACATGACGCCCTGGGAGATCGTGCCGATCTGCATGCTCGTCGGGGCGTTCTTCGGGCTGTGCAACGGCGTCGGCACGACGTGGCTGCGGATCCAGTCGTTCGTGATGACGCTCGCGATGCTGTCGGTGGTGCGCGGGCTCGACCGGCAGTACTCCGACAACGTCAGCGTCGGCACGCAGGTGGTCAACGACCAGGGGCACCTGACGCCGCACTCGGCGCAGTTCCAGGACCTGGGCACACCGGGGCACAACGTGCTGACCGGCGTCCTCGGCCAGGGCGTCTACTACCCGGTACTCGCCCTGGTCGTCGTCTGCGTCGTGTTCCAGCTGATCCTGTCCAAGACGCGGTTCGGCCGTCACGTGTACGCGGTCGGCGGCAACGCGACGGCGGCCCGCCTCTCCGGGGTCAACGTCACCGCGGTGACGATCACCGTGTTCGTGCTGTCCGGGCTGCTCGCCGGGTTCGCGGGGCCGATCGACGCGGCCTACAGCGCCTCGGCCGACCCGCTCGCCGGCACCTCGTACGAGCTGGACGCCATCGCGGCGGCCGTCATCGGAGGAACGAGCCTGGCCGGCGGCCGGGGCACGATCGTCGGCACCTTCGTCGGCGCGCTGATCCTCACGCTGCTGGACAACGTGCTGGGGCTCAACGCGGTCAGCGACAACTGGCAGCTCGTCATCAAGGGCCTGATCGTCGTCGCGGCGGTCGTCCTCCAGCGGCCCGGCTTCTTCGCCGCCGCGCTCACCCCGATCAGACGCCTGATCGGTTCTTCACCCCGAGAAGGAGACGAAAAGTGAGATCTTTGGTTCGCCCGCTCGTGGCGGTCGTGGCGGTGGTGACACTCGCCGCGGGCTGCGCGTCGAAGGCGCCGTCGGGCTCGGGCGGCTCCGGTTCCGGCGGCAAGAAGCAGTTCGTCGTCGGCTACTCCCAGTCCAACAACGCCGAGCCGTACCGCGCGCAGCTCAACCTGCAGCTCGAGTACTTCATGAAGCAGCACCCCGACATGAGGCTGCTGCCGATCGCCGACGCGCACCAGTCGAGCGCGACGCAGGTCAGCCAGGTGCAGAACTTCATCCAGCAGAAGGTGGACGTGCTGATCGTCTCGCCGAACGAGCCGGCTCCGCTGACCGCGGCCGTGCAGCAGGCGTGCCAGGCGAAGATCCCGGTCATCATCCTCGACCGCAGCGTCAACACCGACTGCTACACCTCCTTCATCGGCGGCGACAACTACGAGATCGGCAAGCTGGCCGGGCAGGAGGCGGTCAAGCAGCTGCCGGACGGCGGCAACGTGGTCGAGCTGCGCGGCATCATGTCCGACCAGCCGCAGATCGACCGCGACAAGGGCTTCCGCGACGGCATCAAGGCCGACCCGAAGATCAAGATCGTCGCGGACCGCGAGGCGAAATGGCTCAAGGACTCCGCGGTGCCGATCATGCAGCAGTGGCTGAGCAGGTACCCCAAGCTCGACCTGGTGTACGGGCAGAACGACCCGATGACGCTCGGCGCGTACCTCGCCGCCAAGGCGCAGCACCGGGAGAGTCAGATCAAGTTCATCGGCACCGACGGCCTGGCGATCCCGGACGGCGGCATCCGCGCCGTCCAGCTCGGCGAGCTGACCAGCACGTTCGTCTACCCGACGTGCGCCAAGGAGGCCGCCGACACCGCGTACGCCATCGCGCACGGCCAGCAGGTGGGCAAGAAGCAGACGCTGCACACCACGCAGGTGACCAAGGAGAACGCGGCACAGCTCTACAAGCAGTACGACATGTCCGGGAAAATCGGCGGCTGACGCGTGAGGATCGGAGGGGCGCGGTCGTACGGGCCGCGCCCCTCGGCGGGAAAGGGTGGCTCGTGAGTCTCCTGCTTGGAGTCGACATCGGCACGTCCAGTACGAAGGGGGGGCTGACCACTCCGGACGGCACCGTGGTCGCGACCGCGGTGCGCGAGCACGACGTGTCGCGGCCCCACCCGGGCTGGGCCGAGCACGACGCCCGCGCGGTGTGGTGGGAGGGCTTCGCCGCCGTCACCCGCGAACTGCTCCCCCAGGCCGGCGGCGAACCGGTCGGCGCCGTCGGCGTCAGCGGGATCGGCCCGTGCGCGCTGCCCGCGACCGCCGCGGGAGCGCCGCTGCGCCCCGCCATCCTGTACGGCGTCGACACGCGTGCGGTCGCCGAGATCGAGGAGCTGACCGCGCGGTACGGCGCCGAGGCGATCGTCTCGCGCGGAGGTTCGCCGCTGACCACGCAGGCGGTGGGCCCCAAGCTGGCCTGGCTGCGCCGCCACGAGCCGGACGTGTGGGAGCGCACCGAGCGGCTGTTCATGGCGAGCTCCTACCTCGTACACGAGCTGACCGGGGTGTACGTCCTCGACCACCACTCGGCGAGCCAGTGCTCACCGCTGTACGACAGCCGCGAGCACGCCTGGATCGACGCGTGGGCGCGGGAGATCGCCCCCGGCCTGGACCTGCCGCCGCTCGCCTGGCCGGGCGAGGTGGCCGGCACGGTCACCTCGCGGGCGGCCGAGCGTACGGGGCTCGCCGTGGGCACACCCGTCATCGCCGGCACCATCGACGCGTGGGCCGAGGCGGTCAGCGTCGGGGTGACCGAGCCGGGCGACGTCATGGTCATGTACGGCACGACCATGTTCCTCATCGAGGTCCTCGCCACACGCCGCACCTGGCCGGGCCTGTGGGGAACGGTCGGCGTCACGCCCGGCACGTACGACCTCGCGGCGGGCATGGCCACCTCCGGCGCGGTCACCGACTGGCTGCGGCAGCTCACCGGCACGGCGTACGGGGAGCTGACCGAGGAGGCACGGACGGCCGGCCCCGGCGCGGGAGGGCTGGTGATGCTGCCGTACTTCGCGGGCGAACGGACGCCGCTGTTCGACCCGGACGCGCGTGGCCTGGTGCTCGGCCTGACCCTGAACCACGGGCGCGGGCACCTGTACCGCGCGGCCCTGGAGGGCACCGCCTTCGGCGTACGGCACAACCTGGAGGCGATGCGCGCGGCGGGCGGCGAGGCCCGGCGACTGGTCGCGGTCGGCGGCGGTACCAAGGGCGGCCTGTGGACGCAGATCGTCTCGGACGTGCTGGGCCGCCCCCAGGTGCTGCCGTCGGTGACGATCGGCGCGTGCTACGGCGACGCGCTGCTGGCCGCCCGGGCGGTGGACCTGTCCGACGGCGCGGACTGGAACCCGCCGGCGGCCACGGTCACACCCGACCCGGGGGTGGGGCGGCTCTATGAGGAGCTGTACGGCATCTACCGCGACCTGTACCCGGCCACCCGCGACGCGGCCCACGCACTCGCCACCCTGTCCCGCGCCTGACGAGCAGACTTATCCACAGGCAAACAACCCCACCTTGCCGAAACCCCCCGCCCAACGGGACGATGAAATTGGGATGGTCCCCCGGGCGGGTGGGCCCTCGGTGGGTGGGCCCTCGGTGGGTGGGCCCTCGGTGGGTGGGCTCCCGACGGACGGATCCCCGACAAGCGGGCCCTGTCCGAAGGGCTTTGGACCGGAGGGCTCCCGACGGGCGGACTCCCGATAGACGGGCTCCCGGCGAGCGCGCCCCGACCGAAGGCCTCCGGGCCGAAGGGCTCCCGGCCGAAGGGCTCCCGGCCGAAGGGCTCCCGGCCGACCCTCGGCCGACCCTCGGCCGAAGGGCCTTGGCCGGAGGGCCCACGACGGAAGGCCTTCCGGTCGGAGGGGCCCCTATGCAAGGGCCTCCCCTGCGGAGGCGGGCTCGCGGGGCGGGCCCGGCGGAAGGGCCTCGGCCGAAGGGCCCCGGCCGAAGGGCCCCGGCCGAAGCCTCCCCAGGGGGCGGGCTCCCGGGGAGGCGACCGGCCAAGCGGTTTCGTGAGCGGCGGGCCGTTGGCGGGGCGGGTCCGTCGCTTCGGTTCATGGTGTGGGCCGGTGTCCGGAAATCGGTGCGCCTACTGGGCTCGGCCCTTCTCGTCGCCGCGGTCGACGTCCAGGCCGACGACCGCCATGCAGCGATTGCACCGCCATTCGGCGATGACCGACTCCGTGCCCATGTCGCGCGTGCGGTACGGCTTGGAGATCTTTTTTCGGCGCATTCCGTAGCCGCAAGTCGAGTGCATCATCAACCCGCACTCATGGCATGGCCACACGTCGTTGCCGGGGCGATGGCAGCCGGGGCACACGGGGCGGTCGTCGTGCGGTTCGAAGGGGTCGAGGTCGGCTTGCCAGTCGCGCTCGAGTTCTAGGTACTCGTCGTCGGGCCAGTGATGGTCGGCCAGCCAGGCGAGGTACTCCTCGGCGTCGGCGGCGAGGTTCGCGGTCATGGACTCCGGATGTCGCCCGGCGACACCTCGGGAAACGTCCTCCCGGCGGCGGACCGCCATGACCGGGACCAGACTGATGAGGGCAAGGGGCAGGATCACGACTGAGACGATCATGACTCGGCGTCCACGGTCATGTTCCCGTCGCCCCGGACACATCCTCGCGGCAATGCGACGGGGGGCACTGCGGTTCCCACGGTGGCGTCCTTTCGTGAGTCACTGCTGGGGGAGAAAGATCACAAGGACCCTGGTCCACACGCACGTGGGGTTGTTACAAAGCGGTATGAACAGTATCGAATCCCGCCTTGGCTAGGAAATCGATCTCACAATTCAATGATCATTTTTTCTCGCGCCATAATATTCGATCTTGAAACCGATCATGATCGAATGACGTGCGCGAGCCGTGATCCGGTCCGGTGCCATGCCGGATATCGGCCATCGAAGACCCGCCCGGCGCCGGTCGCGGAGCATCTCCGCCCGGCCCGCCGTGGCCTCCCGGCTCAGAGCCGGGAGGCCATGGGCAGCACGCCTGGTCGAGCAGCCGGTCGCCGGGGCCGCGGCTCTCAGACGAACGAGCCGTTGACGCGCAGGGCGTGCTCGACGATGGTGATGAGCACCTGGATCACCGACTCGCGCGAGCGGGCGTCGCACATGATGATGGGGACGCCCGCATCGAGGTCCAGCGCCACGCGGACGCGCGCCTCGCCGTACCTCGGTGCGCTGTCGAAGCAGTTCACCGCCACGATGAACGGCGTGCCCCGCTGTTCGAAGTAGTCGATCGCGCCGAAGCAGTCCGGCAGCCGTCTCGTGTCGGCGAGGACGATCGCGCCCGCCGCTCCGCGGGCGAGGCCGTCCCACATGAACCAGAAGCGGCGCTGCCCGGGCGTGCCGAACAGGTACAGCATGACGTTGTTCGGGAGGGTGACGCGGCCGAAGTCCATCGCCACCGTCGTGGACTCCTTGGAGTCCACGCCGATGGGACCGTCGATCGCGCGCCCGTACGCGGACCGGCTGCTCTCGGTGCGCAGCGGACGGATCTCGCTGGCCGTGCCCACGAGCGTCGTCTTGCCGGCGCCGAACCCACCGGCGATCAAGATCTTGATCGCCCGGGGGAGCGCGTCGGCCTGCGGTTCAAAGGGAGTGAAGCTCATCCAACACCATTCGGAGTACCGTCTCGTCCCGTGCGTATTGTGACGGTGCCGGGTCGCGGACCGTGGCCAGCCCCCGGTCTCTGAGGTCCCCCAGCAGGATACGTACGACGCCGAGCGGCAGGTCCGTGTCCGAGGCGAGGTCCGCGACCGTGGTCGGCCTGCGGCAGCGGGCGAGCAGGCGCAGATGCTCGGACTCGAGCCACCTGCGGTCCGCCGCCGACGGCGCCCCGGCGACCACGACGGCGATCAGGTCCAACGGCCCTCCGCGAGAACGCGTCCGCCCCCGCGTGACCGCGTAGAGCCGGACCACGGGGCCCGCGGCGTCGTCGAACCACCGCCGCCGATCGCTCACCGGAGATCACGCTCCACCCGCCGAGCGCGGCGCGGTCCCGAGATGCCGGCGCACCCGTTTGACGAGCCGGGTCATCTCGTACCCGATCACGCCGATGTTCACGTCGCCCTCGGCGTGCACGGCCAGGCACGACCCGTCGCCCGCCGCCATCACGAAGACGAAGGCCGACTCGAGCTCGACGACCGTCTGACGGATGTCACCGCCGCCGAACGTGTCGCTGACGCTGCGCGCCAGGCTGTGGAAGCCGGCCGAGAGCGCGGCGAAGTGCTCGGCGTCCGCCGGCATGATGCCCTGCGACAGGCCCATGGGCAGGCCGTCGCCGGACAGGATCATCGCCTGCCGCACCGAGTGGACCCGGCCGACGAGGTCGTCCAGCAACCAGCCCAGCTCACCGGTTGTTTCGAGCATCCGCCCGCCGCCTTCCCAAGCAACTCACTCGTCGGGGTCCTCTTCCTCACGCCCGCGCTGCCAACCCTGTTGGAGCGCGCTCATCAGCGATCGGGTCTCCTCCGGAGGCCGGGTGGTCGGTCCGGTGTCGACCGGTCCGGCCTCCTCGGGCCCGATGTCCCCCGCCGCGGTGCCCCCCGGTCCGGAGACGCCGGTGTCCTCGCGCAGCTGCGGGGCCAGGCTCGCCTGCCGGACACGCCGGTCCAGCTCGGGCGCGTCCGGGTCGGTGCCGTCGGAGGCGGCGAGGCCGATCGTGCCCGCC
>NZ_JBHLZP010000074.1:0-23647 GCF_042429965.1 Actinoallomurus acaciae | reverse complement strand
CCATGTCGATCGTCATCGCCTCGGGCACCCCGAGTTCGGCGACGACGCCCGCCACGGCCGCGGGCGCGCCCGCGGGCCCCGAGAGGAGCGTGTTCACCGCCCGCTCGGCCGCCCGCGCCGCGTCGACGACCCCGCCGTTCGACTGGACGATCAGCACCTGGCCGGCGTAGCCGAGGGCCGTCAGGCGCCGGGCCAGGCGGTCGAGGTGGTCGCGCAGCAGCGGGCCGACATAGGCGTTGAGCGCCGTGGTCGACGTGCGTTCGAACAGCCGGACCTCGGGCGCCACCTGGGACGACACCGACAGGAACACGCCGGGAAGCTCCGCCGCGAGGATCTCGGCCGCGCGTCGCTCGTGCGCGTCGTTGAGGTAGGAGAACACGAAGCTGACCGCGACCGACTCGACGCCGGCCGCCCTGAGGTGCCGGGCCGCGCGCCGCACACCGTCCTCGTCCAGCGGTGTCGCCACCTCGCCCGTACGGTCCATCCGTTCCCGCACGGTCTCGATCAGGTGGCGGGGCACCAGCGGCGGGGGCGGGGCCGACCGGAAGTCGAACTGGTCGGCCCTGCTGCCCTGACGCGCGAGCAGGACGTCGCGCAGACCCTCCGTCGTCACCAGCCCGGTCCGCGCGCCGGTGCCGGTGACCAGCGCGTTGGTCGTGATCGTCGTGCCGTGCACGATGACGTCGGTACGGCCGAGGAGCTCGGCGAGCGGCAGGCCCGCCTTCTCCGCGAGCCCGCCGAGGCCGGCGACGAGACCGTCCGCCGGCTCGGCCGGAGTGGAACCGGCCTTGTGGTCCAGCTCCACACCGTCCGGGCCGAGCAGCGCCAGGTCGGTGAACGTGCCTCCGACGTCGACGGCGATGCGATAGGTCACGACAGCCAGACGTCCAGCAGCGTGGGCAGCCGCGAGTCGGCGTCCAGGGCGAAGCCGTGCACCTTCTTGCCCACCGCCACCACGGCGGTGTCCTCCACCAGCGGGGTGAACAGCCCCTCGCTGATGATGCGCCGCTGCGCGTCGGCGAGGATCCTGCTGCGGGCCGCCTCGTCCGTGGTGGTCGCCTGCTTCCGGAGCAGCGGCTGCAGCGCGGCGTCCTGGACGTTGTAGAAGTTCGGCGGCGTGCTGGCGAACGTGCCGAGCAGGCCGACCCCGGCGTCCAGGCCCCCGGCGACGCCGGAGAGGAACAGGTCCCACTTGTCACGCGCCGTCAGCGCCGCCACCGACTGGGCGGCGGTCGCCAGTTCGGGCTTCAGCTCCACACCGATCTTCTTGTACTGGGCGGTGATGAGCTCGACGAGCGGCTGGTCCCACGGGTTGCCGCGGTTGAGCCAGCCGAGCTTCAGGCTGAGTCGCCGGCCGCCCTTGGTCCTGATGCCGTCCGCGCCCGGAACCCAGCCCGCCTTGTCCAGGAGCGCCGCCGCAGCCGCCTGGTCCGGCTTGAGCAGCGCGCTCTGGTCGGAGTAGCCCACCACCGCGCCGGTGACGACGCTGGTCGGCACACCCCACTCGGGGGTGAGCAGCGTGTCGCGGATCTGCTTGGCGTCCACCGCCTTCACCAGCGCCTGGCGGACCGGCGCCTCTTCCAGGGGCTCGCGGTCGGCTCCCGTCACGACCAGACCCTCGGCGAGCCGGGGGATCCTCTGCGCGACGATGGAGAACCCGGCCCCGCGTACGGGCGCGATGTCGGAGGGGTTGAGCGCGGTGGCGAGTTGCACCTGGCCGGTCTTCAACGCGCCGGTGCGCACGCTGGGCTCGGTGATCACCTTGTAGACGACCTTGTCGAGGTAGGCGTCACCGTCGTGCCCGCGGTTCTGCGGGCCCCACTTGTACCCGGTGCGCCGGGTCAGCACCACCTGGCTGTTCTTGACGTACGACCGGAGCACGAACGGGCCCGTTCCGACCACCTTGTCGAAGCGGTCGTCGAGCGGAAGCGCCAGCGTCTTGGGCGCGAGGATGCCGAACCCGCTGCTCGCCACCCACAGCGGCCAGGTCGGGTACGGCTTGGCGAAGCGCTGGACGACCGTGCGGTCGTCGGGGGCCGACGTCTTCTCATAGCCGCCCTCCTCCAGCAGCGACAGAGGGGTGGAGCCCGCGGACTTGGCCTTGTTGGCGATGATGTCGTCGAAGTTGTCCTTCACGATCTTCGCGGTCAACGGCGTGCCGTCGGAGAAGGTGACCCCGGTACGCAGCTTGAAGGTGAACTCCGTGTCATCGGCGTTGGCCTGGAACGATTCGGCGAGCCAGGGCACCGGCTTCTTGGTGGCCGGGTCGAGCGCGAGCAACGAGTCGACGATCGGCCGGGAGACCTCGCGGACCAGCGGTGTGACGGCGCGGGGGTAGATGCTGACCGGATCGCCGCCCAGCGCGATGGTGAGGGTGCCGCCCGCCCTGGGCGGGCCGGCCTTGTCGGAGCCCTCGGCCGGTGACGCGCCACTGCACGCGGTCAGCAGCAGTGCTGCCGCGGCCGCGGCGGCTGCGGCCGGCAAGAGCTTTGTTATTCCGGCCGATTTTGTTAGGAACACGGTTCGGGGCTCTCCTTGTCATGAAGGCCTGCCGCTTCAGCGGCGGCCGGGAATGGCGTCCAGCAACTCCCGCGTGTGGGCGTGTCGCGCCTCCGCGAAGATCTGCTCGGTGGGGCCGGACTCGACCAGCCGGCCCCGGTGCAGCACGCCCACCTCGTCCGCGATGTGCCGGACGACCGCCAGGTCGTGGGAGATGAACAGGTAGCTCACGCCGAGCTCGGTCTGGAGCGCGGCGAGCAGATCGAGGATCTGGGCCTGCACGGAGACGTCGAGTGCGGACACGGGTTCGTCGCACACGACGAGTTCGGGGTTGAGCACGAGCGCCCGCGCGATGGCGACCCGCTGGCGCTGACCGCCGGAGAGCTCGGCCGGCCGGCGGCCGAGCACCGAGGCGGGCAACGCGACCAGGTCGACCAGCTCCGCCGCGCGGCGGCGGCGCTGCGCCCGGGAGCCCAGCCCGAAGGACGCCAGCGGGTCGGTGACGATCTGCTCGATCGACCGTCGTGGGTCCAGCGACGCGAACGGGTTCTGCTGGACGACCTGGATCCGGCGCCGCAGCAGGCGCTGCCCGGCACCCCGCGTCCCGGTGATGTCCTCCTCGCCGAGGAACACGCGTCCGCCGGTCGGATCGGCCAGCCGGAGAATCAGCCGCGCCGTGGTGGACTTCCCCGATCCCGATTCGCCGACCAGCCCGTAGGTCCGGCCCCGATGGATCGCGAAGCTCACCTGGTCGACCGCCCGTACGGTGCCGGAGCGGCCGGAGGATCGGGGCAGCCGGAACTCCTTGACCAGCTCCTCGACGCGCACGACGGGCTCGTCCGGCCGATCCTCACCCTTGCTCCGCGCGGGGGGAGGCTGCTCCGCGAACGGGTCGCCGGGGGCGCCGCCCGGGATCGCGGTCAGCTCCACCCGGCGTGGACGTGGCGATCGGGCGAGGCCGGGCGCGGCCTCGATCAGGGACCGGGTGTAGGAGTCGCGAGGGTCGGACAGCACCTTCTCGGGGATGCCCTGTTCCACGAGTGTGCCCGACCGCATCACCAGGACGCGGTCGGCGCGTTCGGCCGCGATGCCCAGGTCATGGGTGATCAGCAGCATGCTGGTGCCCGACTCGCGGATCAGCTCGCCGATATGGTCGAGGATGCGACGCTGCACCGTGACGTCGAGCGCGCTCGTCGGCTCGTCCGCCACGATGAGCCGGGGGCGCGCCGCGATCGCGATCGCGATGAGGGCCCGCTGGCGCATGCCACCGGACAGCTGCGACGGATACTGCCGCGCCTGGACCTCGGGGTCGGGGAGCCCCGCGTCGGCGAGGAGTTCGAGGGTGCGCGTCCGTACGGTGCTCCGGCCGGCCCCGGACAGCCGCAGGGCCTCGGCCACCTGGGCGCCGATCCGCTGTACCGGGTTCAGTGCGGTGCCGGGGTCCTGCGGGATGAGCGCGATCTCCCGGCCGCGCAGGTCGCGCCACTTTCGTTCGGGCAGCCCCGCCAGGTCCCGGCCGCCGAAGCCGATCCGTCCACGCGTGAGGCGGGCCGACCGTGGAAGCAGGCCGAGCAGTGCGTACGCCGTGGTGGACTTGCCCGAGCCGGACTCGCCGACGATCGCGACCGTCTCGCCCTCCCTCACGGTGAAGCTCACCGACTCCACCGCGCGGACCACCGAGCGCCGCACGCGATAGTGCACCGCCAGGTCGTCGACCTCCAGGAGATACCCGCTCATCGCAGGCCCGTCCTCTCACCGTCGAACGCGCGCGACACCCGGTTGGCGGCCAGCACGGTCAGCGCGACCACCACGCCCGGAAGAATCGACAGCCACCACGCGCTGCCGAGGAAGTCGCGCCCGGAGGAGACCAGCGAGCCCCACTCCGGCGTCGGCGGCTGGGCGCCGAACCCCAGGAAGCTCAGCGTGGTCACGCCGAGGATCGCCTCGCCGAACAGCAGCAGGGTCAGCACCCACACCGGTCCGATCGAGTTCGGCAGCACGTGGCGCAGTACGACACGGGTCCAGCGCGCCCCGCCGGTCCGCGCGGCCTCCACGAAGCCGCTCTCGGACACGCGCAGCACCTCGGCGCGCATCACCCTCGCCGTGCTGGCGATGGCGGCCACGCCGATGGCGATGCCGACGTCGAGCGCGTTTCCCTTGCCGAGCACCGAGACCAGCATCAGCGCCAGCAAGAGGCCGGGAATCGACAGCAGCACGTCGACCAGGCGCATGATCACCAGATCGCTGACGCCGCGCAGGAACCCGGCCAGCAGGCCCAGCAGTGAACCGGCGCTCAGGCCGATCACCGTCGCCAGCGCCGCCGCCGGCAACGTCCGGCCCGTCCCATGCACCATCTCGTCGAACAGGTCACGGCCCAGCCGGTCGGTGCCGAACGGATGACCCGGCGAGGGGGGCCGGAGGCGTGCGACGGTGTCGACCGCCAGCGGGTCGCCCGGCGCGAACAGCGACGGCGCGACGGCCGCGACGATGACCAGGCCCACCCAGAGCAGGGAGAGGGCGAGCCCGGGGGTGCGCAGGAGATCCGCCAGGGACCGCAGCAGGCTCCGTGGAGATCTCGTCCGCCCCGTGGATTCCGGTTCCGGGAGGCGCTCGCCGGCCGGCAGGGCGACACCGGTGGCCGACATCCGGCTCACCCCTGGCCCGCGAACGAGAACAGCGTGAAACGCCTGGCCGACCGGCGCTCGACCGCCAGCCGCGGGTCGAGCACCTGGTAGAGCAGGTCGACGATGAGGTTGACGGTGACGAACACCAGCGCGCCCAGCAGCACCACGCCCTGGACGACGGGGAGGTCCTCCGCGGACACCGCGCCCTGGGTGATCTGGCCGAGACCGTTCCGTGAGAAGACCACCTCGACCACGATCGCGCCGGTGAGCAGCCCTCCCACCAGCAGTCCGGCGAGGGTCAGGGTGGGCAGCGCGGCGTTGCGCAGGACGTGCCGGACATTCACCCGGAACGGCCCCGCGCCCTTGGCCCGCGCGACGTCCACGTAGTCCTTGCCGAGTTCGTCGCCCATGCTCTTGGCCAGGACCTGGCCGATCAGGGCGGCGGGCTGGACGGCGATGGTGACGGCGGGGAGCACGAGGCCGCGCCAGCCGCCCTCCCCGATGGCGGGGAACACGTTCCACGTGAAGGAGAACCACTGCAACAGCAGCAGTCCCACGACGAAGGAGGGGATCGCGACGCCCAGGGGCGGCAGGCCGAGCAGCGTCTGCCGGAGCCACCGCGAACCGGTCACGGTGGTCAGCACCGCCAGTCCGGTTCCCAGGATCACCGCCAGGACGAGCCCGGCTCCCGCCACCGCGAGCGTCGGCGGGAGCGCCCCTGCGATCAGGGAGGTCACCCGCTCGCCGGACTGCACCGAGCGCCCGAGGTCTCCGTGCAGCACCCCGCCCAGCTTGGTCAGGTACTGCTCCACCAGCGGGCGGTCGAGGCCCATCCCATGCCGGAGTTCATCGAGCTGTTCCGGCGTCACGCTGTTGGTCGTGCCGGCCGCGATCGCGGCCGGGTCGCTCGGCAGCGCGTAGAGAACCACGAACGAGAGCGTGTACGCGGCCCAGAGCACGAAAACGCTCTGCAGCACCCGTCCGACCAGAAACCGCGCCATCGATTCGAAAGACCTCCTCCGCCGGTGGCCCCGGCAATTCTGATTAGTGCAACAGGCTGCCGTGATCGGCATATCGGGAACCCCTTCGACGCCCCCCTATGCCACCCCTGAGTCCAGGGGAACGGCCTGCGTGGTGAACGTGTGAACGCCGGGAGCGGCCTCGGCCCGCGAGCCGTCGGGGAGCACCACCTCGGCCGTGGTGCCGGGTGGAACGGTGACGTCCAGCGAGAACCGGCCCTCCCGCACGCGCCATGCGGCTTCGATCCGTCCGTAGGGGCAGTCGTGCTTCACCTCGGCCCAGGTCAGGCCGCCGCCCGGCTGCGGCGCGACCCGGAACCGCCGATAGGCGGGCACGTCCTCGTCGAGTTGGACACCGGCGATGTGACCGTGCAGGAACTCGACGACACTCGCCCGCGTGGGCATGTTCAGCGCCAGCATCGTGGTGCCGTCGGCGGCCATGCCGTCCCAGGTCTCCCAGAACGTCGTGCCGCCGTTGTCCAGCACCGACATCCACGACCGCGAACCGCCTCGCAGCAGCAGTTCGTAGGCGAGATCGAGGTGGCCGGTCGAGGCGAGGACCGGCAGCAGGAGATGCGTGGTGGGCAGCCCGGTGCCGGGCCGCGTGCCGGCGGCGCGGATCAGTTCCGCCAGCCGGGCGGCGGTCCGCGCGCGCAACCCTTCGGGCACCAGTCCGTACGCCAGCGCGCGCAGGTGCGTGGCCTGGGAGTCGCAGGTCAGCCGCCCGTCGGCGGTGATGAACTCGATCTGCCACGCACCGCGGACGTTCTCGGCGAGGCGCCGGTACCGTTCGGCGTCCTCGGGCCGGTCGAGAATACCGGCGATCCGGGACAGCAACCGGGCGGACCGGTGGAAGTAGGCCGTCGCGAAGGCCGTGTGGTCCCGGGCCCTCATCTCCTCGACCACGGCGGCGGTGAAGGACTCGAGGTCGGTGATCCCGGCGAACCGCCGCCGGCCGAGCGTCACGGGAGGTCGGGGCGGTCCCGGTTCGAGGTGCTCCCCGAAGTGGTAGCCGGTGTCCCAGAGGAACTCCTCGTGCGGTGCGGGGACGGGTCGTGCGGCCCGCCGGTGGGGGTGCCGCCCGTCTCGTGCGATCCGGGTCACGCGGTCGACCCACGCGGTCATCGACGTGTACTGCCGCGCCAGCAGCCCGTCGTCGCCGTAGGCCCGCCAGGTCTCCCAGGGCACCGACACGGCCGCGTCGCCGAAGCCCGCCTGCCCGTGCGGGATCGCGAACCTCGCGGTCAGGCTGCCGGGGCCGAGGGGGTCGGGGGCGTAGTTGCGCACCGTCCCGTCCGGCCACTGGTCGGCGGCGAGGTCCGCCAGCCACTTCGCGCTCAGCCCGGACACGTCATTCAGCAGCCGGGCACCCCGGATGTTCCACCCGAAGTCGGTCCACCCCGAGAGCTCCCTGGTGATCTCGGCCGTCGGGATGTCGCACGCCTGGTTGCGGTAGGTCCAGTACGCGATGTCGTAGAGCCGGTTGACCCGCTCGTCGCTGCACCGGAACCAGCCCGTGCGGGGCAGGTCGGAGCTCACCGCGACCGCGACGACGTCGTCGGCCGTGATCTCACCGGGGTGGCCGGCCACCCGCAGGTAGCGGAATCCGTGCCGGGTGTGCCGCGGCTCGAACACCTCGCCGTCCCGGCCGCCGGAGACCACCTGGTCGCTCTGGATCCCGCGGGCCGGTTCGTACCAGCGCAGGGTGGCCCGGCCGCTGGCGGTGTCGACGTCGCCGTCGTCCGGCCTGAGCGCCTCGGCGTGGGTCAGCGTCAGCGGCGTTCCGCGGGGGCCGAGGTTGGACAGCCGCACCCAGCCGCCGAGGTTCTGGCCGAAGTCGATGATGTGCAGGCCCCGCGCCGGGCGCCTGATCGCGACCGGGCCCAGCTCCTGGAGCCGCCGTACGGCCGGCGCCGGCGACGAGACCAGCCGGGCCGACGGGCGTTTCCGGAGCACGACCGGCGACCAGTCACCGCTCACCGCTCCGGGACCGCTCCATCCGGCCGGCTCGTCGCGGAGGTCGGCCGCGACGCCGTCGAAGAGGTCGGCCGCCTTGACGGCCCCGATGGCCGACCGCCAGTCCGGGCCCGTCCCGGTCACCGTCGTGGTCCCGTCCTCGTGATCGACGTGCAGCTGAGCCAGCAGCGCCGTGCGATCGCCGAACCCGTCGGGGAGGCGGTGGTAGGACGTCCGGCCGCGGAACCAGCCGTCGCTGAGGATCGCGCCGAGCACGTTGTCCCCCGTCCGTACCAGCCGGGTGACGTCGTACGCCTGGACCTGAAGGTGGCTGCGGTACGCGGTGAACCCCGGGGTGAGCTCCCCGTCCCCGACCCGCTCGCCGTTGAGGAACAGCTCGTACAGGCCGTGCGCCGTGACGTACACCCGTGCCCTGGTGACCGCGGGCCCGGCCGTGAACTCGCCGCGGAGGTGGTAGGCGGGCCGGAAGCCCGGCGGCGGCACCTCGCCCTCCGCGGGGCCGATCCAGTCCGCGACCCAGTCATCCGGGTCGAGCAGGCCCATCTCCCAGCGGACGGGTGCCGACCAGGCGCTGAGGCCGGCGTCGCTGCGGACCCGCACGGCGCAACGTACGGCCTCCCGCGACGCGAGCGGCGGCCCGCCATAGGGAACGAACAGGCTCCGGTCCGACTCGACCCATCCGGTGTCCCACGCCCGGTCGCCCGCGAGACCGCCGACCCGGTAGGCCCGCTGCGCCCTGGTCCCGGGCGGCAGCCGCCAGCTGAGCCGGGGCGCCGGCTCGGTCAGGCCCAACGGCGCGGGCCGATGCTCGACCCGCAGATCAGTCGGCGCGGACACGCGTCACCCCGTTTCGGCCCATTCCGGATCGCGAATGCGCACAGGAAAACACAGGACAGGGTGGTAACAGCAATGTTCCTTCTTCCCGCCCGATCTCGCACCGCCTACGTTGACGACCGTGGAAAGGCGATCCGCGCTTAACGGAAACGCGCGGCGCATGCGCGTGGAAATACGGCGGTATCAATCGTGAAGTTCTTCGGAGTGGCTCCCATCCGATATCTGGATTCCGCGGGAGCGGACGAGCCGGCCGCGACACGGGCGAGCTTCGACCTCACGGTGGCCACCGCGCTGCGCATGGAGGAGCTCGGCTTCGACGGCTTCGGGGTCGGTGAGCGCCACCACTGGCCGTTCCTGTCGAGCGCGCCGCCGGTCGTCCTGGCGCACGTCGCGGCGCTGACCAGCCGGATCCGGCTGTTCACCGGCGTGACCCTGCTGTCGATGCTCGACCCGGTGCGCGTCGCCGAGGACTACGCGACCGTCGACCACCTCTCCGGCGGGAGGATCGAGCTGATCGTGGGCAAGGGCGCCGGGCCGGGCGGCGAGACGTTCGGCCTGACGCCCGATCAGCAGCGCCCGGCCCTGGCGGACAACTTCCGGCTCCTGCACGAGCTGTGGACCAGGGACGACGTCTCGTGGCCCGCGGTGCGGCGTCCGCGCCTCGACAAGGTTCGCGCCCTCCCCCGGCCGCTGCGCGGACGGCCCCGGATCTGGCATGGCAGCTCGTCGTCGCCGGAGTCGGTGGCGCTGGCCGCCGAGTTCGGCGACCCCGTGGTGTTCTCCAACGCGGGCGCCTCCAGCGCGAGCGTGCGCCCCCTCGTCGAGCACTACCGCGCCGAGTGGGCACGGCACGGCCGTCCCGCCGACCGGCTCTTCACCGGCGCCGGCACGCCGGGGTTCCTCGTGGCCAAGACCTCCCAGGCGGCGATCGCCGCGTACCGTCCCGTGTACGAACGCCTCATCGCGATGCAACGGAGCATCGGCGGCCGGCCGTCGTACCCGACCGTGGAGGAGTTCATCACGCACTCACCGGCACTCGTGGGCAGCCCCGCGCAGGTGATCGACAAAGTGCATCGCCAGCACGAGATCTTCGGCCACTCACTCGCAGTGTTCAGCGTCGACCCCGACGGCCTGCCCGAAGAGGACCACTGGACGTCCCTCGAACTGTTCGCCGGCGAAGTGGCGCCGGCCCTGCGGACGGCCCTCCCCGATCCACCCCCCTGACCCGGCGAGGACAGGTTGCCCGCGCGGACGGTCGCGTGTAAGGCTGAAACGTCCTCAGCTGGAAAGGGAGCTCGATGTCAGCAGGATCTCGGCTACCCGACGATGTCGAGCCCGACACGTGCGCGGCCTTCCGCGACGCCCTCGACCGGGTCGGG
Source organism: Actinoallomurus acaciae (assembly GCF_042429965.1). Classification (NCBI taxonomy): domain Bacteria; kingdom Bacillati; phylum Actinomycetota; class Actinomycetes; order Streptosporangiales; family Thermomonosporaceae; genus Actinoallomurus; species Actinoallomurus acaciae. Next base: position 13,315 of record NZ_JBHLZP010000074.1, on the reverse strand, counting down.
AGCAAGTGGGGGATCGCGATCATCGCGGCCGCGACCGAAAGCCCGATCCGGTTCGCCGAGCTGCATCGGTCGATTCCGGGCATCAGCCGCCGCATGCTGACCCTCACCCTGCGCACCCTCGAACGGGACGGCCTCATCACCCGCACCGTTCATCCCACCGTGCCCCCGCAGGTCGAGTACACCGCGACGCCTCTCGCCGAAGAGCTCTTCGCCTCCACCCGCGCCCTGTCGGACTGGGCGGAGAACAACCACGAAAAGGTCGCGGCCGCCCGCGCCGCCTACGACGACAACGAAGCCGCACGGGCACGATGAACGACGCCGTGCCGGCCGTGACGCCCATGAGGACGGACGAGCACGGACTGTCCGTCGGGGCGGGCAGCCGCGCGGCACTCGCGCACTACGACAACGCGATCCACGAGCTGCTGCACTTTCGCGCGGAGGTGGACGCCGAGACACGGCTGGCGCTCGAGGAGGATCCCGGCTTCCCGCTGGGCAACGTCCTGTCGGCCTATCTCGGGCTGCTGACCACCCAGCCCGAGGACGCGCGGGCCGCCGCTGAGCGGTACCGGCGGTTCCGGTCGAGCGTGGACGCCTCCCGGTTGCCACCGCGAGAGCGCGCTCACCTCACGGCGGTCGAACGCCTGCTGGAGGGCGACTTCGCCGGTTGCGGCCGGTTGCTGGGGCGGATCAGCGAGCGGCATCCACGAGACGTTCTGGCGCTGTTCGTCGGCCATCAGATTGACTTCTTCACCGGAGACGCCCGCGCCCTGCGCGACCGGATCGGCGGCGCGCTGACGGCGTGGAGCGAGAAGGACCGGCACTTCGGTCACCTGCTCGGCATGTACGCCTTCGGGTTGGAGGAGGCCGGCCACTACGACCGTTCGGAAGAGGTCGGCCTGCGCGCGGTCGAGCTCAACCCCAAGGACGTGTGGGGCGTTCACGCGGTCGTCCACACCTACGAGATGCAAGGGCGCTTCCAGCGAGGGATCGCCTACCTGGACGACCGGCTGACCGACTGGTCGACCGGCACGTTCTTCAACGTGCACGCCTGGTGGCACTACGCGCTCTACGCGCTGGAGGCGGGCGACGTGGCGCGGGCACTGGAGATCTATGACTCCGTGCTCCACGGGCCACGGTCCACGGGTGCCGCGATGGAGATGCTGGACGCGGCGGCCCTGCTCTGGCGCATCCTGCTGGAGGGCGGCGACGAGACCGCGCGGTGGAAGGCACTGGCCGACGCCTGGACGCCGAAGGCGCAGGAGCCGCTCTATGCCTTCAACGACATGCACGCGGTGATGGCGTTCGTCGGCGCCGGCCGTCTCGCCGAGGCCGAACGGCTGATCGCCGACCGCGAGGCCTATCTGGCGCGTACGCTCCCGGGCGTTACCAACCGGGAGATGACGGCACGCGTCGGGCTGCCGGTCTGCCGCGCCCTGGTGGCCTTCGGCCGCGGCGACTTCGCCACCACTGTCGACCTCCTGGCGCCGATCAGGCACCGCGTCAACGAGTTCGGCGGCAGCCACGCACAGCGCGACGTGGTCCAAAAGACCCTGTTGGAGGCCGGCCTGCGGTCCGGTCACCTCGACCTGGCCAGAGTGCTGGTCAGCGAACGGATCAACGTCCGGCCGTCCAGCCCGTTCAACTGGCTCAAGCACGCCGAGGTGGCCGAGGCCCTCGGCGACGCCGCCGCCGCGACCACCGCCCGGTCGCAGGCGGCGAGACTGCGGAAGCCCTGATTCGTACGGCCGAAGAGGGGGGTCTACAGGGGGCACGATCCCGCGGCTCGCTGCTTTGCTGGGCAAGGTCGGCGCGCGCCGTGGCGCTTCCTGGAGGCGATGATGAGTGACTCCCAGGACTCGATCCTGGAACTGGTCCGTAAATACCACCGCGAGAAGGAACAGCAACGGCGCTTCGTTCCCGGCGAGACGCTGGTGATGCCGTCGGGCGCCGACCTGAGCGAGGACGACCGCGTCGCGCTGGTCGAAGCCGCGCTCAACATGCGCATCGCCGCCGGCCCGAGCGCGCTCGCGCTGGAACGGGAGCTCGGGCGCACGCTCCAGCGCCGCAAGGTGCATCTGACCAACTCGGGGTCCTCCGCCAACCTGCTGGCGCTGACCGCTCTCACCCAACCGGAGATCGGCGCCGACCGGCTCAGACCGGGCGACGAGATCGTCACGGTGGCGGCGGGCTTCCCGACGACGGTCAATCCGATACTGCAGAACCAGATGGTGCCGGTCTTCGTGGACGTGGAGCTGGGCACCTACAACACCACGGCCGAACGCGTCGCCGAGGCGATCGGCCCGCGCACGCGCGGCATCATGATCGCGCACGCGCTGGGCAACCCCTTCCCGGCGGCCGAGGTCGCCGAGCTGGCCGAGCAGCACGGGCTCTTCTTCGTCGAGGACAACTGCGACGGCGTCGGCGCCACGTACCAGGGGCGGCCGACCGGGACGTTCGGCCACTTCAGCACCGTGAGCTTCTATCCCGCCCACCACATGACCATGGGCGAGGGCGGGTGCGTGACCACCGACCGGCCCAGGCTCGCGCGGATCGTGGAGTCGCTGCGCGACTGGGGCCGGGACTGCTGGTGCGAGCCCGGTGACTGCGACACCTGCGGCAAGCGCTACACGCAGCAGTTCGGGGACCTGCCGTACGGCTACGACCACAAGTACACGTTCTCCCACGTGGGCTACAACCTGAAGACGACCGACCTCCAGGCGGCGCTCGGGCTCTCCCAGATCCGGCGGCTGCCCGAGTTCGGCGCGGCCCGCCGCCGCAACTGGAAGCGGCTGCGCGCGGGCCTGGACGGCCTGCCCGGCCTGCTCCTGCCCGAGCCCACGCCCGGCGGCGATCCGAGCTGGTTCGGCTTCATCATCACGGTCACCGCGGACGCGCCGTTCGACCGGGACGCGATCGTGGGCCATCTGGAGGACCGGCGGATCGGCACCCGGATGATGTTCGCCGGCAACCTGACCCGGCAGCCCGCGTACCGGGGCAGGGAGTACCGGGTCTCGGGGACGCTCGACAACAGCGACGTCATCACCGAGCGCACCTTCTGGATCGGTGTCTTCCCCGGCCTGACCCCGGAGATGGTCGACTACATGATCACCACGATCCGGGACTTCGTCACGAGCAGGCGATAGCCCCCGCGGCCACCGATCAGCGGGCCTCCAGGGCGCGGGTCTGGCGGATCTCCTGCCAGCTCTTGGGGGTGGACCCCAGGGTGACCCGCTGGGGAGGGGCGGCCGGGCGGCCGGGGGTGTAGAGCCAGGTCTGGAAGAGGCTTCCGAGGTTCTTGCCGGAGATCTTCTCGGACAGGGCCTCGAACTGGGCCGTCGTGGCGTTGCCGTAGCGGTGGAGGGCCGCCCAGGCGCGGAGGATGGCGAAGAACCTCGCGTCGCCGACCGCCGCGCGCAGGGCCTGAAGGGTCAGGGCACCGCGGTCATAGACGGCGTCGTCGAACTGGTTCTCGCCCGGGCCCGGGTCACCGGCCTTGACCTGCCAGAACGGGTCATCGGCCGGGTAACTGTCGTAGGTCTTGTCCGCGACCTCGGCGGCGGTGCCCTGGCCGGTCTTCTCCGACCACAGCCACTCGGCGTAGGTGGCGAAGCCCTCGTTCAGCCAGATGTCGCGCCACGTGCTGAGCGAGACGCTGTCACCGAACCACTGGTGGGCGTTCTCGTGCACGATGAGGTACGGCCGGACACCGGTGGAGAAGGCGGCGGGGCTGTAGAAGACCCGGGTCTGCTCCTCCAGGGAGAAGTGCGACGTGACGTTCGGGACGTAGCCGCCGGCCGAGGTGAAGGGGTAGGGGCCGAAGACCGTGCTCTCCCAGTCGATGACCTCCGAGGTGGTCTCGACGCTGGCCTTGGCCGCCTTGAGCAGGGTCGCGTCGACGTCGGGGCTGTAGGCGGTGATCACGGGCAGGCCGCTCTTGGTGCGGCCCTTGTGGATCTCGAACCTGCCCACCGCGAGGGTGGTCAGGTAGGTCGCCTGCGGCTTGGCCTCGTGCCACTTGTACGTGGTCCACCCGCCCGCCGTACGGGCTCCCTGGGGCTCACCGTTACTGATCGTCTGGAGCCCCTTGGGCACGGTGATGGAGATGTCGTAGGTGGCCTTGTCGAGCGGGTGGTCGTTGCTGGGGAACCACCACCAGGCGCTCTCCGGCTCCTGCGCCGCGACCGCGCCGTCGGGGGTCTTGGCCCAGCCGACGTAGTCGTTGTACTTCTTCGTCGACGGTACGCCGGAGTAGGTCACCGTGATGTCGATCGGCGCGCCCTTGCGCAGGACGCGGGCGGGGGTGATCACCAGCTCGTGCGCGCCGGACGTGGTGAAGGTCGCCGTGCGGCCGTCGACCGTGACCGCCTGGGTGTCGAGCAGGAAGTCGAGGTCGAAGCGGGTGAGGTCCTGGGTGGCCCGCGCCGTGATCCTGGCGGTGCCCCACAGCGTGTCGGTGGCGGGCTGGTATTTCAGGCCGAGGTCGTAATGGGAGACGTCGTATCCGCCGTTTCCGTAGTCCGGATAGTAGGGGTCGCCGATGCCGGGCGCGCCCGGCCCGGCGGCGGCGCCGGCCGCGGTGGCGGACAGCAGGACGCCGACGACGCCGGCGGTGACGGCGAGAAGCCGCGTTCTCCGCATCTGGGGCTCTCCTTCGCGAAAGTTTCCGCCTCAACTTATTGGTCGACACGGAGAAAAGGCCCACGGCGACCGGACACGGACACCGGCGCCCGGCGGCTCCGCACGTGACCGGCCCCTCGGCGATGCCGCCCCAGGTCAGGCATATACAACTTGGCCTATTGACAAAGTAGGGATTAGACCTCAATGTAGGGGATTGTCCTGATCAGACCCACTGGCTTCGCCCCGGCGGGTCCGATCCGGCGCGTGTACGTCCGGAAGAAGTCGTCAGACGTTGAACGTCCCGAAGAGTCGTCAGACGTCTGATCTAGGGAGGCGCTAGTGGCGTACGGCACGCACACCGCTGCCATGGAGCCTCGTGGTGAGGGCGACGGCGACGGCGCGGGGAGGCCACCGGCCGATCGTCACCAGGACGAGCGCGACCGCCGGCAGGACCTCCGGCACCGCTGGACCGTCCATGGCGGCCAGATCCTCGTCGGCCTGGTGATCCTGGGACTGTGGCAGGTCGCGGGCAAGGTCTTCGGCGCCTTCGTGCTGAGCAGCCCATGGCTGATCAGCAAGCGGATCGCACAGCTCCTGAGCTCCGGTGAACTGTGGCCGAACCTCGGCGCGACGATGACCGAGACCTTCGCCGGACTCGCCATCGGCATGATCCTCGGTGTCACGCTCGGCGTGCTGATCGCCCCGTCGAGGACCGTCGGCCGCTGGTTCTACCCGTACATCATGGCCCTCTACAGCCTGCCCCGCGTGGCGCTGGCCCCGCTGTTCATCGTGTGGTTCGGCATCGGCCTGGAGTCCAAGATCTTCATGGTCGTGACCATGGTCGTCTTCGTCGCCTTCTACAACACCTACCAGGGCATGCGGAGCATCGACCCGGACCTGCTGGAGATGACCCGCAGCCTGCGCGCGTCCCGGCGGACCGAGTTGCGCTGGGTCGTTCTCCCCGCGGTCGCCCCCTGGATCCTGACCAGCCTGCGGCTGTCCATCGCGCTCGCCCTCATCGGAGCGGTGATCGCCGAGCTCGTCGGCGCGAGCCGGGGGCTCGGCTACTCCATGGGCTACGCGGCGAACGTCCTGGACACGACGGGGGTGTTCGCGGGACTTGTGATCATCACCGTCATCGCCATTATCGCCGAGCAGCTCGTGGGCCTGGTCGAACGACGGGTGCTCCGCCACCGCGGCGAGCGCTGAGACCGCGTGAACGGCACGCCCTTCTCCCCTGAGGAACAACAGATGCCCCACTCGTACAGATCCATTCGCCTCACGGCCGCCCTTGCCGTCGTGGCGATCGTCCTCGCGGCGTGCGGCTCGGGATCCGGGTCCTCCGCCGGCGGGGACTCCAAGACTCTTCGCGTCGAGCTGTTCTGCAGCGGAGTGGCGCCGATCGCCGCGGAACTGGCGATCGACAGCGGGATCGCCGCCCAGAAGGGGCTGAAGATCAAGCCGATGTGCGTGTCGAACGGCTCCGCCGCCACGCAGGCACTGATCGGCGGCAGTGCCGACGTGTTCATGGGCGACATCGGGCACGTCATCCTGGCCCGCAAGAAGGGCGTGAAGCTGCGCGCGTACGGGGTCGTGAACGACCGGTTCTCCTACGAGCTCGTGGCACGCAAGGACGCGGGCCTCACCTCGGTCAAGGACCTGAAGGGCAAGAAGGTCGCCATCACGGCGCCGGGGACGCTGTCGGACACCGAGATGAAGAAGGCCGCGATGGACGCCGGCCTGAATCCCAGGACCGACCTGACGATCATCAACGGCGGTGCCGGGGCGACGATGCAGGCGGCGCTGGGCGGAGGCCGGGTCGTCGCCGGGATGACCAGTCAGCCGGACTCCCTGCAACTGCTGAAGACCGGCAGGTTCCAGGTCCTGTGGCAGGAGCCGGACTACCGGTACGTCGACATCCTCGCCATGGCGAAGCAGGACTGGGTCGCCGGGCACACCGGCGCGATGAGGACCTTCCTGGCATCGATGTCCGAAGCGTCGGCGCAGGCGAAGGCGGACCCGGCGCGGGCCACGACGTGGATGAAGAAGCAGGGATACAAGATCAGCGACGCGGACCTGGCGGCCATCGTCAAGGAGGGCGTGCGGAGCGTGCCGGCCGACCTGCGGGTGCCCGACCAGGTGGCGAACTCCTCGGCCGACCTCCTGGTGCGCACCGGCCTGCTGACCAGGCCACTGCCGCCGAACCAGGACGTCTACGACTACAGCCTGCTGCCCAGCAAGCCCGCCGGATAGGGAGCGTCTCGTGCCCGCAACGACGAAGTCGGCGTCCGCCTCCGGGCCGGTCTCCGCCGAGCCGAAACTCAGCCTGCGCGGCGTCGGGCTCAGCTATCGGACCGGGAAAGGACGGGTCGCCGCGCTCGACGGCGTCGACCTCGACCTCGCCGCCGGGGAGTTCGTGGCGCTGGTGGGGCCCAGCGGCTGCGGGAAGTCGACGCTGCTCAAGGTCGTCGCCGGGCTGCTGCCGGCGACGACGGGGACGATCACGCTCGACGGCGCGGCGGTGTCGGAGAACGTGCCGCCGGGCATCGGCCTGGTCTTCCAATCCGACGCGCTGCTGCCGTGGAGGACGGTCGAGGACAACATCCGGCTGCCCCTGGTGATCAAGGGCCTGTCCGCCGGGCGGCAGCGGGAACAGGTCCGCGAACTGGTCGAGCTGGTCGGGCTCGGCTCCTTCGAGCACTACTACCCCGGCCGGCTCTCGGGTGGGATGCGCAAACGGGTGGGGATCGCCCGTGCGCTCGCCTACGACCCGGACGTGTACCTCATGGACGAGCCGTTCGGCCCGCTGGACGCGCAGATGCGGATCAGGCTCGGCGGCGAGTTCCTTTCGATCTGGGAGACGCTCGGCAAGAGCGTGGTCTTCGTGACGCACGACGTGGAGGAGGCGGTGGCGATGGCGGACCGTGTGGTGGTGATGAGCCGGCGCCCCGGCACGGTGAAGGCGGAGTTCCCGATCTCGCTGGATCGGCCGAGGGACTTTCGCGAGGTGCGGTTCGAACCGGAGTTCCAGCGGTTGCAGCGGGCCGTCTGGGACAGCCTCGCGGACGAGATCGACTCATGATCATCGACTGCCACAACCACGTGCTCGCCACGGCGCTGCCGCCGGGCCACGACCTGTTCGTCCGCGAGATGCGCGCCCCCGGTCGCCGGCGGGCGGGGAGGCTCCCGGCGTACCGGGCGGCCACCGACGAGGACTGGGCCGGGCTGGAGGGCGACCTCGCCCCGATCGATCCGGTGACGCTGGTCGAGGACCACGTGAGCGCCGGGGTGGACCGCGCGACGGTGCTGGCCGTCGCACCGTCCACGTACACCGCCTATGGCGAGCGGGGGACCATCGACCTCGGCCGCGTGACCGATGTGGACGGCCCGCTGGAGGTGGCCAAGAGCAACGACTACATCGCGGCACTGACCCGGCGGCACGCCGAGCTGTTCGGCATGTCCGCGGTCAACCCGAGGTTCCGCGGCGTCGAGTGGGCCCGCGACGAGCTCACCCGGGCGGTCGAGGAACTCGGGCTCCAGGGCCTGAAGCTCTACCCGATGTACGACCACTACGCGCCCGCCGACCGCGACCTGGCGTTCCCGATCTACGAGCGGGCCTGCGAGCTGGGCGTCGGCGTGATGGTCCACATGGGGACGACGTCGGCCAAGGACACCGTGCTGGACTACGGCCGCCCCGGCGCGCTGGACGAGGTGGCCCGCCGCTTCCCCGGCCTGCCGCTGCTGGTCTGCCACGTCGGCTTCCCGTGGGTGGACGAGTGCCTGGCGATAGTGGCGCGGCACGACAACACCTACGTCGACATCAGCATGTTCGCCACCAAGACGAGCCGGCGTGGCCTCTATGACTTCCTGATGCGCGCGCGGCAGCTCGGCTGCCCGCCGGCACGGATCTGCTGGGGAACCGACTATCCGGGCGGCGGGCGGCCCGCGGTTCTGCTGCCCAAGTTCGCGCTGGTCAATGACGCCGCCGACCCGGGCGCCGAGATCTCCCCAACCGACATCGCGCAGATGCTCGGCGGGAACTGGGCGCGGTTCGCCGGCATCGATGGCTGGAGCGAGCAGGAGACGCTCGCGCAGATCGCCGAGTGGGAGCCGCGATGGCGCGAGGCGGAAGGCCGATGAGCGGAGAGGGTACGGCCATGACGAAGGATCTACGGAGTTTCCTCGCGGACGTGGTGAAGGCGGACCCGGGAGGGCTCAAGCGGATCGGCTCACGTGTGGACCCGCGGTTCGGCATCACGGCCTACGGCGCCTGGTACGACAAGCGGGGCACCCATCCCGCGCTGTTGTTCGCCGACGTGGCCGGCTCGGAACTGCCGTGCCTGAGCAACCTGGTGGCCACCCATGACCGGATGGCGCTGGCCCTCGGCGTCTCGGTGGAGACGCTCACGCGCTCCTCGGTGGCGGGCCAGGGCCGCGCGGCGCATCCCCCCGTGCCGGTGTCCGGGGACGCGCCTGTGCAGGAGGTCGTGTGGCGGGGTGACGAGGCCGACCTGGGCCGGTTGCCGATCCCGGTGCACAACGAACTCGACGGCGGCCCGTTCCTGACCGCGGCGGTGGCGGTGATGCGCGACCCGGAGTCCGGGCGGCTCAACGCCGGGATCTACCGGCACCACGTCTATGCCGCCCGGCGGATGGGAGTGTGGTTCTTCGGCTCGCACGACGGCGGCACCATCCACCGCCGCTACGCCGAGAAGGGCGCGGCGACCCCGATCGCGATCATCATCGGCCACCACCCGGCCTTCCTGATGGGCGCGGTGTCCCGGGTCCCGGGCATCGGCGGTGAGTATGAGGCCGCCGGCGCCTACCTCGGCGAGTCCCTGCAGGTCGTTTCGGCGCTGACCAGCGACCTGCTCGTGCCCGCCCACGCCGAGATCGTCATCGAAGGTCGCATCCTGCCCGATGAGCAGGCCGAGGAAGGACCCTTCGCCGAATGGCCGGGCCACTACGTCGGCGGCGGGATGAAGCCCGTGATCGAGGTCGATGCCATCACGATGCGCCGGGACGCGATCTTCCAGGACATCCAGGCCTCCGGGCGCGAACACCGCCTGATGGGCGCCCTCCCCCGCATCGCCGGCATCCACGAGGCCGTACGGCAGAAGGTCCCGGGCCTGCGCGCCGTCAACATCCCGCTGCACACCCGGATGCACTGCTACCTGTCGATCCGCAAACAGTTCGACAGCGACCCCACCCGCGCCGCGTTCGCCGCCCTCAACACCGAGCCGGAGAACCTCCGCGCCGTGATCATCGTCGACGACGACATCGACGTGTACGACGAACGCGAGGTGTCCTGGGCGGTCGGCACCCGCTTCGACGCCGCCCACGACCTGCAGGTCATCCCCTCCTGGAACGGCCCCGGCGGCCTGCTCCCCACCAACTGGAGCTACGACGCCGAGGGCGGCCGCACTCCGCGCAGCTCCTCCGCCGTCATCGTCGACGCGACCAAACCCGCGCCTCCCGTCGTCTTCCCACCCCGCGCCCGGGTACCCGAGGCCGCGATCCGGGCGGTCGACACCGAGGCCGTCACCGACATCACCTCGCCCCGGGAACTGCCATGGCAGAGCTAGACATCTCGATGGTCGTGAACGGCCGTCACGAGACGGTACGGGTGCCGCCGCTGCGGCCGCTCGCCGACGTCCTGCGAGATGACCTCGACCTGACCGGCACGAAGCTCGGCTGCCGGGCCGGCGACTGCGGATCGTGCACGGTGCTGCTCGACGGCGAGGCCGTGGCGGCCTGCCTGCTGCCCGCCGTCCGGGCCGACGGCCGCGCGGTCACCACCATCGAGGGACTGGAGTCGGGCGGTGTGCCGCACCCGCTCCAGCGGGCGTTCGGCGACCAGAACGCCAGCCAGTGCGGCTACTGCATCCCGGGCCTGATCATGGCCAGTGTCGGGCTCGTCGAGGGCGGGCATTCCGATGACGACATCCCCCGGGCGCTGGCCGGCAACCTGTGCCGGTGCACCGGTTATGAGTCGATCGTCGCCGCCGTCGAGCAGGCGCGCGCCGAGAGGGCCACGGTCTCCGATGACTGAACCCTGGGTGGGCCGGCCCATCCCGCAGATCGACATGACGGACAAGCTCCGCGGCGCGACGCGTTACATCGCCGACCTCTCGCTGCCGAGGATGCTGCATGGCGCGATCGTACGGAGCCCCGTCGCCCACGGCCGGATCCGGCACGTCGACGTCTCCCGCGCGCTGCGGGTCCCCGGCGTCCGTGCCGTGATCACCGGCGCGGACGTACGGGCCCCGGCCTTCGGGCCGTACGTGCCGGACTGGGAGGTACTGGCCCAGGACAAGGTCCGGTTCGTCGGCGACGACGTCGCCGCGGTCGCCGCCACCACGCCCGAGGCCGCACGTGAGGCGGCGGACCTGGTCGAGGTCGAGATCGAGGAGCTTCCGGCGGTCTTCGACGCCGTGGAGGCGCTCGAGCCGGGCGCTCCGCTGATCTGGGAGCAACGCCTGGGCAACATCGCGACCACCTTCGAGATCGCGCGAAATGACGTCGAGCGCGGCTTCGGCCGGGCCGATCACGTCTTCGAGGCGGACTTCTCGACGAGCCGGATCTACCACGGCTACCTCGAACCGATCGCCACCCTCGCCGAGTACCACGACAACGGGGCGTACACGCTGCACGTCCCGACGCACATCCCGCTGCGAGCGCGGCTCGTCTACGCCCGCGGGCTCGGGGTGGACACGAGCCGCATCCGGCTGATCGTGCCGCCGATCGGCGGCAGCTTCGGGGCCAAGTACGAGATGACGGTCCCGCTGGTCGCGGCGGCGCTGTCGCGCGCGGCCGGGGCGCCGGTGCGGCTGGCCTTCGACCGTGAGGAGGACGCGGCGGTCAACCACCCCCGGCCTCCCTTCGTCTTCCACCACCGCGTCGGCGTCCGCGACGACGGCACCTTCGTCGCCCGTACGACCGACGTGGTGGGAACGGCGGGCGCGCGGACGTTCTGGTCGCCGACCGTGCTCGCCACCGCCGTGCACCGGGTGGACTCCCTGTACGACTTCGGCGCCATGGCGGGGACCGGACGATTGGTCTATACCAACGAGAGCCCGACGACCTGCATGCGCGGCTTCGGCAACGCCGAGTCCCTGTTCGGGATCGAGCAGGTCATCGACGAGATCTCCGACCGCCTCGGCATCGACCCGGTCGAACTGCGCCGCCACAACGCCGTCCGCGAAGGCCAGACGACGATGCACGGCTGGAAGATCAGCTCATCCCGGCTGCCCGAGTGCCTCGACCGGGCGCAGAAGCTCTCCGGATACAGCGAACGCCGGCGGCGGACCGACTGGTCCGCGCCGCGCGGTGACACGCGTCGGGGCATGGGCCTGGCGATCGCCCACCACGTGTCGGGTTACTCGGCGATCCACGCCGACTTCGACGGGTCATCGGCGATCATGCGGCTCGGCCTCGACGGCTCGATCACCGTCTTCGTCGGCGAACCCGACCTCGGACAGGGACACCGGACGGTCCTGGCGCAGCTCGCCGCCGACCGGCTCGGCGTCGAGCCCGCGGACGTCGACGTCCGCGGCGTGGACTCCGCGCTCAGCCCGGACTCGGTCGGTACCCTGGCCTCGCGTGGCACGACGATGGCCGGCATGGCCGTCCTCGCCGCCGCCGATGACGCGAGGGACAAACTGGCCGCCTTCCAGGCCCAGCGATGGGGGGCCGGCGTGGAGTGGTCCGGCGGATGCGTCGTCTCGGCGGACGGCGCCCGCGACGCGACGCTGCGCGAGGCGCTCAAGGCGTACGGAGACGCGAACTGCGGCCTGCCTCTGCTGGCCCAGGGCGTGCACCGGCCGCCGACCGTCAAGCCGGACGCGGACAAGTACGGCAACCCGTCGGCCGCCTATCCCTTCGCCGTGCACGTGGCCGAGGTGGAGGTGGACACCGCCACCGGACAGGCCCGGGTCACGCGATACTGGGCGGTGCATGACAGCGGCACCATCATCAATCCCTCCACGGCGCGCGGGCAGGTGGTGGGCGCGGTCGCCCAGGGCATCGGGTGGGCCTTCCTGGAGGACGTCGACCTGCGCGACGGCGTGATGCGCAACGCGAACTTCCTCGACTACCGCATTCCCGGGGCCGGGGACATGCCTCCGGAGATGACGGTCGAGTTCGTGGCCGGCCACGAGCCGAACGGCCCGATGGGCGCCAAGAGCCTCGGCGAAGTCGCCATCAACCCGGTGACGGCCGCGATCGCCAACGCCGTCTACGACGCGGTGGGGGTTCGCTGCGCCGCGTTGCCGATGACGCCGGAACGGCTCTGGGCGGCGATGCACGACGACGTACGGCCGGCGCCGATCACCGAGGTGACGCGATGAGGACCATGCCGCGCTACCACGGTCCGGGCGACCTCGCCGAGGCCCTCGACGCGCTCGGTTCGGAGGAGCACACCGCCGCCCTCGCCGGTGGCACGGACCTGATGAACGACCTGCGGCTGGGGTTGTCACACCCGACGCTCGTCGTGGACACCGCGCGCCTGGCCGAGTTGCGGGCGTTCTCGCTCGACGACGGAGCCGTGCTCGGTGCCGGGACGACGATGGCGTCGTTGTCACGCTCGCCCGACGTACGGCGACGCTACCCCGCCCTCTCCGAGGCGGCGGCGCTGCTCGGCGGACGCCAGATGCAGCAGGTGGCAACGGTCGGCGGCAACCTGTGCCACGCCTCGCCC
>NZ_JBHLZP010000073.1:0-23911 GCF_042429965.1 Actinoallomurus acaciae | reverse complement strand
GCCGTCCTCCCGCAGATGGTGCGGCACCGCCCCGCGACGGGGCCGGAAGGCCGCCGGGCCAGCCGCCGGCGCGCCTCCGACAGCGGCACCCACGCGGCCTCCAGGACCGACCCGTCCGGGTGGTGGGCGCCAGGTCCCGCACCGCGGTGGCGAACTCGAACGTGAAGACCGTCCAGACCCCGGCCCGGCCGGGGTCGTCGGTCACGGTGTACTGGCACAGGACGGCCGGCCCGGTGCGGCCCGCACGCCGGTCTCCTCCCGCAGCTCGCGTGCGGCGGCCTCGTCCACCAGCTCTCCGGGCTAGACCCGGCCCCCGGGAAGCACCCAGCCCGGCTCCGGGTCGTCGCGAGCCGCTCTCGCACCATCGGCACCTCCGTGCCGCTGCGGACCAGAGCCGCCACGAGCAGTCCGCTGCGACCCGCTTGGGGGAGTGGCACGACGGTGTCCCTTTCTGATTGTGAATTCGCACAGTAGTGGATCAGTCACTGTGCGAATCTGTCGGCATGCGACGACGACTGGCCGCGCTGACGGCCGCCATCCTCCCGGTTTCCGCGTGCGGTTCCCTCGGGGCCGCGCATCCCGCCATCACCAAGGGCCAGGCCCAGCAGGTGCTGACCAACTACCAGACGGTCAACAACCGCGCCAACGCCGACCTCGACGGCAACCTCCTGGCCAGCGTGGAAACCGGTGACCAGCTCGAGATGGACCGGGCCGGCTACCGCCTGCGGCAGGCCAAGAAGGACAAGTACACCCCGTTCACCTACTCCCACCCGGCGTTCTACATTCCGCGTCAGGACCGCTACCCCAAGTGGTTCGCGGTGGAGGCGGTCTCGGGGCAGACCCGCCACGCCCTGCTGTTCACGCAGGACCGCGCGGGCGGGCCCTGGCTGCTGGCCGCCGACCCCTTCCCCTCCTCGCCCCTCAGCGGCATCGCCCTCGACAAGGACGGCTTCGCCACGGCCGTGAGCCCCACGGACACCAACGCCGCCCTCCAGCCCCGCAAGGTGGCCGTCGCGCACGCCGCGACGCTGTCCACCGGGGCCGGCGGCATGGCGCCCGGTCCGTACACCTCCGAGTCCCGTGACGCGCTGACCAAGGTCCAGACCGAGTTGCAGCAGCGCGGCGTGACCCTGACCTCCGACTTCGCGCCCGACCAGCAGCGCACGTACGCCCTGCGGACCACGGGCGGTGGCGCGCTGGTCTGGTACGTCGTCCGCCAGAGCGAGCGCTACGACATGGTCGACCCCGGCACGGTCAGCACCAACGGCGACCTCGCCGGGCTGGTCACGGGGCAGGTGGGTCATCACCTCAGCTCCGTCGCGCTGATCCAGTACCTCGCGGTCGTGCCCGATCACGGCGACACCCGGGTGATCGGCACCTACCGCAAGGCCGTGCAGGCCACGACGTCGTAGCCGGTGCCGGTCCATGTGGAGCACGGAGCCCCGCGGGGGTGGCCCCTCGTACGGCCGAGGGGCGCCCCCTCACTCACTTGACGGGGACGGTCGCCTTGATCGTGCCGCCGTCGGCGGCGATGATCGCGGCCTTCTCCTCACTCGTCGCGCCCTTCTTGGTCGCGGGCGGGACCAGCGTGGCGAACTGCAGCGTCTGGTTCACGTCCAGCTCGTTGTGCACGAGGTCCGGCTCGACGAACGGCGCCGCGTCCTTGGGGATCGGCACGTGACCGGGCTTCTTCTTGCTCTTGGTCGACACGGCGTCGCGGCTCAGCGCGTACAGGACGATGCCACCGCCGTCGGTCGTGGCCAGCGGGAAGATCGGGAACGACGTCGTGGCGTACACCGTGTCGACCTTCAGCCCGGAGCCCTTCTTCGGCTTGGCCGCCTTCTGGTCCGAGGTGTAGTAGCTCGTGGTGTGCCTGCCGGTCGCCATGACCTTGGCCGCGACGTTCCCCGGGCCCTCCTCGGCGAGCGTGGCCTGGATGGGCGGCACGTCCCGCGGCGGGATCAGCAGGCCGGTGTCGAACGTCGCCAGCGGCCTGGCGTACCCCTGGTCATCGACCGCGATCTTGGGTGGCTTCTGCTTCTTGTCCAGCAGCGTGGCGAGGCTGAGGCGCCACCGCATGGTCGGCTTGCTCTTGACGAACCCCATCAGCACGGTGTGGGCGCCCTTGCCGTCGGCGAGGGTGCGTCGCACGCTCGCCACGAACCACTGCTGTCCCTCCGCTTTCAGCTTCGGCACGTACAGCGTCGGGGTGCCGTACCGGTAGCGGGGCACCGGGTCGCCCGCCGCCATCGCCCGGCGGAACGCCGCCGCCGTCAGCTGCGACTGCCCCTCGCTGGTCCACCACAGGGCCAGCCGTTCGTCGCCGCTGGCCCGCGCCACGTCCTCGTTGGTGACGAACGACTGGAACGCCTTGGCGGCCACCGCGAGGGTCAGCGGCACGGGCGGAGGAGAGGTGTCGGGGCTGGACTCCGCCGCCACGGGCTTGGTGCGGGCCTGCTCGTGCGAGCCGCCCGAGCACCCCGTCAACCCGGCGAGGGCCACTGCCGTCGCCAGAGCCGACGCAACCGCTGTCCTCATGCTCCCCGGCCGATCATGTGTTATCGATGTGGGGCAGAGTATGCCAGGCGAATCCGAATGCCCGAACGCGAGGCCGATCAGGCGGTGGCTCGCGTACCTCGCGGACCCGGCCCCAGGTAGGCTTTCGATCGTGGCAGCCATCGACCCGTCAGAAGAGATGAAGGAGCTCGGCGCGATGCTCGGCGGCATCGAGGCCGTGCTCGACCTCGACGGCATGCGCCGTGACGTCGGCGAGCTCCGTGAGCAGGCTGCCGACCCCGAGCTGTGGAACGACCAGGAGCGGGCGCAGCAGGTGACCCGCCGGCTGTCCTACCTCGAGGGCGAGCTCGGCAAGGTCGAGGGGCTGCGGGGTCGGCTGGACGACGCCGGCGTGCTGCTGGAGCTGGCCGCCGAAGAGGGCGACGACGACACCCGCGGCGAGGCGGAGCGCGAGCTGGGAGCCCTCCGCAAGGAGATCGAGCAGCTCGAGGTCCGCACCCTGATGTCGGGGGAGTACGACGCCCGCGAGGCGCTCGTCACGATCAACTCGCAGGCCGGCGGCGTCGACGCGGCCGACTTCGCCCAGATGGTGCAGCGGATGTACCTCCGCTGGGCCGAGCGGCACGGCTACCCGACCGAGATCTACGACACGTCCTACGCCGAAGAGGCCGGCATCAAGTCGACGACCTTCACGGTCAAGGCCCCCTACGCGTACGGCACGCTGCGCGGCGAGCACGGCACCCACCGCATGGTGCGCATCTCGCCCTACGACAACCAGGGGCGCCGGCAGACGTCCTTCACCGGTGTGGACGTCGTACCGGTGGTGGAGCAGACCGACCACGTCGACATCCCCGAGGACGACATCAGGGTCGACGTCTACCGCTCCAGCGGGCCGGGTGGCCAGGGCGTCAACACGACCGACAGCGCGGTGCGCATCACGCACCTGCCCACCGGCATCGTGGTGTCCTGCCAGAACGAACGCAGCCAGCTGCAGAACCGCGCGACCGCCATGACGGTGCTCCAGGCCAAGCTCCTCGAGCGCAAGCGTCAGGAGGAGGCCGAGCGGATGAACGAGCTGCGCGGAGAGTCGACCAGCTCGTGGGGCACCCAGATCCGCAACTACGTGCTGCACCCGTACCAGATCGTCAAGGACCTGCGTACCGGTGTCGAGGCGGGTAACCCGACGGCCGTGCTCGACGGCGACATCGACGAGTTCATCGAGGCCGAGATCCGCTGGATGCGCCGTCAGGAAGCCGGCGACGGGCAGGAGTGACGCCCGGGGCCCGCGAGGCGCCGGGGCCGACCTAGTTCAGCCCGAACTTCAGCGCGATCAGAAGGGTCAGCGCGAGGACCAGGGCGCCGATCAGCACCGGGGAGATGCCGAACGTCCAGGGGTAGTGGACCTCCGCTCGCGCCGCCCTGCAGGTGGCGCAGCGGCCCTCGACGACGGGTCCCGCACACCGAGCACAGATCAGGTGTTCGCAGCTCATCTGGCTCCTCTCCGCGTTTTTTGATGCCCGGTTGCACCTATGGGTGTACCCAAGTTGGACGTTTCATGCCAGTGTCCCCCTTAGACTGCTGCTTGGCCAATCGGCCCCCGAGCCGCGAAGCCGTCGCGGGGCGGCCTGTCCCACGAAAGTTCAGCCGCCTCCGTCCCCCACCCCCTAGACTGACACGTCGTGATGCAGCCGTGATCCACTTTGATAACGTCACCAAGGTCTACTCGCACCAGAGCCGGCCGGCCCTCCAGGGTGTCAATGTGGCCGTCGAGAAGGGTGAGTTCGTCTTTCTCGTGGGTCCCTCCGGGTCCGGCAAGTCGACCTTCCTGCGCCTGATCCTCAAGGAGGAGCGGCCGACGCAGGGGGGCATTCACGTCGCCGGCAAGGAGCTGAACAAGCTCACCAACTGGAAGGTCCCGCACCTGCGCCGCCGCATCGGCTGTGTGTTCCAGGACTTCAGGCTGCTGCCGAACAAGAACGTCTATGAGAACGTCGCCTTCGCGCTGGAGGTCATCGGCAAGCCCCGGCGCTTCATCCGCAAGGTCGTCCCCGAGGTGATCGACCTCGTCGGCCTCGAGGGCAAGGCGCACCGCATGCCGGACGAGCTCTCCGGTGGTGAGCAGCAGCGTGTGGCGATCGCGCGGGCGTTCGTCAACCGGCCGATGATCCTGCTCGCCGACGAGCCCACGGGCAACATCGACCCGGCGACCAGCATCGGCATCATGAAGGTGCTCGACCGAATCAACCGGACCGGCACCACGGTGGTGATGGCCACACACGACGCGGCCATCGTCGACGCGTTCCGCAAGCGGGTGGTGGAACTCGAGGACGGACGGGTGGTCCGCGACCAGTCTCGCGGTGTGTACGGCCAGGCGTACGGAGGCGTGTAGCCTCTAGCCTCCGTTGGGAGAGCGAGACTCCCCTATACCGGCCCATAACGGACGACCAAGGACAGCGAGGCATGCGCGCACAGTTCGTTCTTCAGGAGATCTGGATCGGTCTCCGCAGGAACCTCACGATGACCATCGCGCTCGTCGTCACCGTCGCGATCGCCATGGCGCTGTTCGGCACCGGCGTCCTGCTCAAGATGCAGGTCGACAAGTCGAACAACTACTGGTCGGACAAGGTCGAGGTCTCGGTCTATCTCTGCAACAGGCTGAGCGCGAACCCCGCCTGTCACAAGGCCGAGCCGACGCAGGCCCAGAAGGACCAGATCAAGTCGCAGCTCGAGTCGATGCCGCAGGTGGCCAAGGTCACCGCGGAGACCCAGGCGCAGGCGTATCAGCGCGCCAAGGAGCGCTTCTCCAACACCCCGGGTTTCTCCGACACCATCCAGCTCGGTGACATCCCCGACTCCTTCCGGGTGAAGCTGAAGGACCCCAAGGAGTACGCCGCGGTCGTCGCGCAGATGACGAACCGCCAGGGCGTCGACCAGGTGATCAACGAGCGGGCGATCCTGGAGAAGTTCTTCAAGATCCTCGGCGGTCTCCAGTGGGCCGCGCTGATCATCGCCGCGATCCAGGTCATCGCGGCCGTGCTGCTGGTCGCCAACACCATCCGCCTCTCGGCCTTCAACCGCCGCCGGGAGACGGGCATCATGCGGCTGGTCGGGGCCTCCAACCTCTACATCCAGCTGCCGTTCGTCCTCGAAGGCGCCATCGCGGGCCTGATCGGCGGTGTGTTCGCGGCCATCCTGCTGGGCTTCTCCAAGGTGTTCCTGCTCGGACGCCTGACGAAGAACCTGCAGTTCGCCACCCCACTCGACTGGTTCGCGGTCACACAGGTCATCGTGTTCTCCGTGTGCTTCGGTGTGGTGCTCTGTGCGCTGGCCTCCTTCCTCACCCTCCGCCGCTACCTCAAGATCTGAGCCACGAGCACGCGGTGATCGTCGGATCGCGTACCTTCGGGAGGGGATCGGTAAACCCGCCGGGTTCGGTGGTGACCGCGGCCGATCCCGATGTCGCGGCCGACCGCGACCGTCCGTACGGGGAGAAGGACCGAGGCTGAGTTCCAGTGCCACGCGAAGAGGGGCGCAAGCTCATCGCGCAGAACAAGCGCGCGCGCCACGACTACCACATAGAGGACACCTACGAGGCGGGCCTCGTACTCACCGGCACCGAGGTGAAGTCGCTGCGGGCCGGCCGGGCCAACCTGACCGACGGGTTCGCTCACATCCGCGACGGTGAGGTCTGGCTCGAGGGCGTCCACATTCCCGAGTACACGATGGGGACGTGGACCAACCACGCCGCCCGGCGCCCCCGTAAGCTCCTGCTGCACCGGCGGGAGATCGGCAAGCTGAGCGGCGCGACGACCGAGTCCGGGCGCACCATCGTCCCGTTGTCCTTGTACTTCAAGGACGGAAAGGTCAAGGTCGAGATCGCGGTGGCGCGAGGCAAGCGGTCGTATGACAAGCGGCAGGCCATCGCGAAACGGGATGCCGAGCGCGAGATGCAGCGCGCTCGCGCGGCACGGCTGAAGAGGCGCTGAGAGTGGTCATGCGACGGGTCCGCGGAGTGGCGGCCATGGCGGCGGCACTGCTGGCCGTCTCCGGTTGCAAGATGTTCGCGGAGCCCTCGCCGTTGCCCACGGTGCGTAACTTCCTGGTCGCCTGGCAGAACGGCAACTACTCCGGCGCCGCCAAGCAGACCAACGGCGACCGCAAGATGGTCGCGGGCGCGCTCGAGGCGCTGCCGGGCCAGCTCGACCTCGCCTCGCTGCACCTCGCGCTCGGCCACGTGCACAAGGACGGCGAGGACGCCACGGCCCAGTTCGAGGTCAGGATCGACCTCGGCGACAACGGCCCGCCCTGGGACTACGGCAGCCAGATGCACCTGCACCGCTCGGGCGGCGAGTGGAAGGTCGTGTGGAGCCCGTCGATCATTCACCCGAAGCTCGGCAAGGGGGAGCGCCTCGCCGTCGTCACCGAGACGCCGCAGCGGGCCTACGTCCAGGACTCCAAGGGCCGCGCCCTGACCAAGAACACCAAGGTGGAGATCTTCGGCGTGCTGCCGGGCCAGCTGGCCAAGCCCGACGAGACCCTCGAGAAGCTGTCGGCGATCACCGATCTGGACAAGGACCGCGTCCTGGGGCGCGTACGCTCCGCGCCGCCGCAGGCGTTCCTGCCGCTGGTGACGCTCCAGCTGCCCGCCCAGGCCTCGGTGGCCGCCAAGCTCCTGCAGGTGCCCGGCGTGCAGGCCCGCACGCGCTACCTGCCCCTCGCGCCCGCGGCCGCCGGTGACCTCGTCGGCCAGCTCGGCCCGGCCACGGCCGAGCTCCTCCAGCAGGTCGGCGCGCCGTACCAGCCGGGCGACACGATCGGCATCTCCGGCCTCCAGGTGCTCGACCAACGGCGCCTGGCCGGCACCCCGACCGTGAAGGTGGTAGCCCAGGCCCCGTCGGGAGCCTCCAGCCAGGTGCTGTACGAGCTGCCGGGCGCCCAGAGCCGGTCGGTGCGGACGACGGTGGACCGGAGGGTGCAGCAGGCGGCGGAGAACGCCCTGAAGGGGCTGCACGCGCCCGCGTCGCTGGCCGCCGTGCACCAGGCGACCGGTGAGGTCCTGGCCGCCGCCGACCACGGGACCAACGGCAAGAACCAGGCATTCGAGGGCCGCTACCCGCCGGGAATGACCTTCGGCATGATCACCACCCAGGCGCTCCTGGGCTATGACCAGAAGCTGAACGCCGCCGTGGCGTGCCCGCCGACGTACAAGGTGGGCGACGAGGTGTTCCACAGCTCCTCCCCGCGCGGCAAGACGTTCCAGTCCAACTTCGCCCGCTCGTGCCCGACGGCGTTCGCGTCGCTGTACCGGACGCTCGCGGACCAGGACCTCCGTACGAGCGCGGCCCGTTTCGGCATCGGTGTGCCGTGGACCCTGCCGCTGCCGTCGTTCTCCGGCGCCGTGCCACCGCCGGCGAACACCGCCGAGCGCGCCGCGTCCATGGTCGGCCAGGGCCGCATCCAGGTGAGCCCGCTGGCGATGGCCCTCGCCGCCGCGACGGTGGAGAGCGGCACCTGGAAGCCCCCGAGCCTGATCAAGGACCCGGCACCGCCGCAGCCGATCCAGCCACGGTCGCTCGACTCGGAATCGATCTCGACGCTGCAGCCGCTGCTGCGCAGCTCGGTCAGCTCTGGCGCGGCCCACGCGGCCGACGTGGCGGGCAACAAGGGCACGGTCAGCGGCGTGGTCGCCCAGGTGCCGTACGGGTCGGGCAAGACGGTGTCGTGGTTCGTAGGCTTCCGCGGCAACGTGGCCTTCGCCCTGGCGGTCGAGGGAAAGATCGACGCGGCGGCGGTCGCGGCGAGGTTCCTGCGGAACGTGCCGGGCTGATCGGCCGTCGGCGACTTTGTGATCTCTTGACTCATCGGGCACAACCTTCGCCGGGGTCACCGACGTCTTAACAGATGACTGAGACTCCGCTTGGGGGGTTGCGGACTCAGTCGCCGTGATGAGACCAGAGCCTCGTCTCGGGGGAGGCTCTGCCGTCCGGACCGGCCCGACCCTGCCGGTCACCCCCGTGGGTGTGCCTAGTCCACGCCCACGGGGGTTCTCATCTTCTCTCACTGGCGCCCCACACGCCCCAGTGCCGCCGAACGCCGTTCAGAGCCGATCGCCGTGGGCGGGAATCGCGTTGGCGTGGTGTGTGTTGTACGTGTACGGTCGTCATGGTGGGTGCTGCGGTGCCCGTTGACAACTGAACATGGGGGTGATCGGTTTCGACTTCGGTATGTCGAGATATGGGGAAGCGGGCCGAGGGTTGCGGTTGTGACCTCGTTAATCCTGTGACCGCAAACGAACAAGTGCCAACTCTAAGCGCACTGAGTTCGCCCTTGCCGCCTGAGGCTAGGTAACGAACTCTGTCAGCCCGGGAGTGTCTCCGGCCCGGGATCTGGCATCGTAAGGAGACTCAACCTGTAGTTCCGGCCGCGGAAACGACAGGGAAACCAAACAGCGGCTGAGCCTGTCGGCGACACGCCTGCGTGAGCGCCGGGGCTGAGAAAACGCCAAGCAGGCTGCGCCCGGAGAAGCCCTGTCTTGGTACCGAAGGACGCGGGTTCGATTCCCGCCACCTCCACGCGACTCCGGCGACCTGTGCCCTTGCGGGCCGGGTCGTCGCTTCATGTTGGTCCAGGGGGGCGACCCCCTGGAACCCCCGATGTGGGGGGCTCCGCCCCCACAGCCCCCTGCGGGGTGTTGTCGGAGGAGGGTCTATTCGTTTGACGGCGTTGTTGTTCACGGCTCGTGAGGGCGGTGGGGGCAGCGCCGTTTGCTATTGGATCGGCTGGGGTGCGGGTCGGTGTGCGGGACGCGCCTACGGCGCCGGGCTGGGTATCGATCGTGGGGAGTTCGTCGCTCGCGAAGCCTGCACGCGCCGCGATCTCGGCGCCGTGATCCGCATCCTGGGTGCGTACGGTGTTGCGCAGGCGCGGCTCATTATGCGTGCGGCAGGATACGAAAACTCTTCCGAGGTGATCCGGCTAGCTATCCAACGCCTGTCTGATTACGCGGAGCGCTGGGGCAACTACCCGCGTAGGCGTCCGTCCGGTAGAGGTCGGGTGTCGGGAGATGTGGGAACGGTTTTGGAGACGTAATTATTGGTTGTGGCTCATGCGGTGGTGCGCTGCCTGAGCGTGCTCCACGGAAGGCGCCTTATCCCAAATCCTTCTCTCAACTCTGGACGGAATGCCGACCTCGCTACGTCATGGGTGGATGAGCGCTGGCGCGCCGATCTGGATTTGCCTGCAGATTCTCGCGCAGGCGCAGGCACCCCGTCCGTCACGGTGAGATCGAGGGTGACGGGCGGGCGGGTGAAGATGATTTTGCCGTATGGGCTGGGTTTTGGCCCACCTTGCGGGTCAGCACCCAGGTACGCATGAGTGAAGGGCGAGGCCGCGCGGCCTCGCCCTTCACTCATGCGGCCGAGACGGGTTCGTAGCCGAGGGCCAATCCGCCTGG
Organism: Actinoallomurus acaciae; assembly: GCF_042429965.1. NCBI lineage: Bacteria > Bacillati > Actinomycetota > Actinomycetes > Streptosporangiales > Thermomonosporaceae > Actinoallomurus > Actinoallomurus acaciae. The sequence continues at coordinate 13,941 of NZ_JBHLZP010000073.1, read as the reverse complement.
ACCGGGCACGTTCATTACGTGCGTGACCCGTTCACAGCGCTTGATGCCTGAGCTATTTGATCCAGAGTTGTACAGTAAAAGCCTGGTCATAGCAGTAGTATTGCCAGCCCTCACGCTCGTATTGCTGGCCCGCATCGACGCACTCGTAACGGCTCGCATAGTTATCGACCAGTGTCCACGGTGGACCCGGCACGAATTCCGCGGAGCCGCCGATCTGCGGGGCGGCCGCCTGGGCGGTCGTACTCAGTCCGCTGACCGCCAGGATGGCGAGCCCGGCACTCACGGCTGCTTTGCGTAGTCGCATCTGCGTCTTCCTTCTCGAGGGGTGTTGGACTCGGATCGCGTCAGTCGTTCCACCCAATCGCCCGTGCTCACTCAATCCGCTGGAGAGCGGTTCAGCAGATCAGTCCAGTGGTCGGTTAGTAAGGCGATCCGGCGGAGCGATCTTGCCGCCGATAACGAATAATGACTATATAAGATTCCGCGTACAAGAGTTCTCGGCGAACGCTATGGTTCGTCTCCATAGACGCGACCGCTCGCTACTCATCCCGCTGGGGGCATCAGCGGACAACAGCGAGCCCGGCCGTGCGGTGTCACGGAAACGGTCGGCTGCCTGCGTCGGTACGCCGTTCAGCGGCTGCGGGGGCGTGCCTTTCGCGCCGGACAGGTGTTCCCAGGGGCTGGACCGGTACGCCCAGAAACCGGCAACCACAGCTGCCCGGTATCGCCCATCGGGATACGGCCTCTCGAGAACGGTGACGGGCCGGAATCCAGATCGTGGGCGTCGCGGCTTTTCCGGCCAGTACTGCCGCGCTGGCTCAGGCGTCCGTCTTGAGTGCCGACCGCAACGCCATCACCTGGTCGTTTGTGTTCGAGTAAGCGGTTGTCAGGTCCACTGGTGCCCCTTGGGGTGACGACCCCCTCCATGACAGCGGCGGTGATCGCTTCCCACAGTGGCTCGTCGGCCGGTCGCTGCCGTAGGGTCGCCGATCTCCTGGGCGCGGTCGGTCCCGATGGCGCAGATCGCTTCGAACTTGGAAGAGAAGTAGTTGTTGAACGTACGAGGAGAAACATTCGCGGCGGCGGCGATGTACGTTATCCAGCCCTCGTTCTACCGCCAGCCGCAGTGCGGCTTCGCTGAGCGCGTGGCGGGTGGCCAGTTTCTGCGTTCGCGTAGGCCGGTGGATCGAGGCACGCGATCCGCGATACCGTTTCCTGCGTGGCGCGCAATTTTTCGTACCTCGCAAGAAACGTACCGTCGTGGTCACACGCCAGCCTGGAGCACAGATGAACCGTCGAGGGGTGTGCTACGACGTGGGGCGCGTGCTCGGGATGCAGTGGCGTCCCGAGTTCGACCCGCGGGTGGTTCACCGCGAGCTTGAGATCATCAAGACAGACCTCCATTGCAATGCCGTACGGGTCTGCGGGCGTGACATCGGACGGCTGATGACCACGGCCGAGGACGCGCTGTCTCAAGAGTTGGAGGTGTGGTTCCAGCCCGACCTCTGGGATCGGAGCCCGCGGGTGACGCTCGCCTACGTCACCAAGGCCGCCACAGCGGCACAAGCGCTGCATGAGCGCTGGCCGGGCCGGGTGGTCTTTAGCGTGGGCACGGAGCTGACCCTGTTCATGCGAGGCATCATTTCCGGCCGGACATTCCATCGACGCCTTGCACACCCGTCGTTCCATGAGAACGTCATCGCGGGCACGCACAACAAGCCGCTCAATGTCTTTCTCACTCAGGCCAGCGAGTCCGTTCGGCGGGTCTTCGGAGGCCCGATCACGTACGCGGCGCTGATCTGGGAGGCTGTCGATTGGGACCTGTTCGACATCATCAGCGTCGATCACTACCGCGAGGAGCGGACCAAGGTTCGCTACCTCGACAGGCTCCAACCCCTGTTGACCATCGGTAAGCCGGTCGTTGTCACCGAGTTTGGAATGCGCGCATATCAGGGTGCCGAGAGTTCGGGCACCCTAGGCGTAGGGATCATCGACTACCGATCCCTCGGCTTGCACCAGCTCCCGGTCATCGGCCGGTTCGTACGCCCCCGACTCAACGGACCATACGTGCGCGACGAAGCACTCCAGGCTCGCGAGATCGCCGACACGCTCGCCAGTCTCCAAGCGTCCGGCGTCGATGGGGCGTTCGTTTGCACTTTTGTTGAGCCGCTGTCGCCTTACGACCCGGACCCGAGACACGACTTGGATATGTCTGCACTCAGCCTCGTCAAGACCTGTGGAAACGGCCGTGGAGATACATACCCGGACATGAGCTGGGAGCCCAAGCAGTCCTTCCGCGCTGTCGCCGACTTCTACGCCGGCACCCCCGGCCAACGCTGAGCCGGCGACACGCCATCGGCTACAAGACGCCGTTAGCCAAGGCCGACCTCTAGACGCCGCCATTCTCGGCGGCCCCATCCACCTCGTCGCTACCCGCCGCGTCCACAGTGGGGTCGTTCTGCCGCCGGAAACTCGCGAGCCAAGAGTCGGACCGCAGGCAAGGCTTCGCCACTCAACCCTCATCCTGCTCTGGCCCGGTGTGGTCGGCGGCGATGACGATCGCGACCAGCGCGTCGTCCAGGGTCTCGTCAATGTCGGCCATGTGCTCGGGGTCCTCCGAGAGCCGATCGCGGGTGGCGACGACGCAGTAGCCGACCCGATGGGCAGCAACGTGATCGAGTAGACGGCGCAGGTCAGGACGGTCCATGCTCAGACCCGAGTAGCCGACATCAACGAACTCGTCGGCCATCCTCAACCCGAGACGATCAGTGGCGAGCGCGATCTGCGCACGCTGGCGCTCTACCTCGTGGGCCGCTTCGTCGGTGGTCGTGGGTGCGACGCGGATGTAGGAGACGGCGGGCAGGTCGCTCGGTGACCAGTCCTCGGCGCTCATGACGCCTGCGCGGCCGGTACCCGAGTGTCGATACGTCCGGCCTCGGCGGGCGCCGGGTCGGCAGGGTGGGTGCGCTGCCAGTCCCGCAGCAGCACCTTCTCTTGGTGCCGGACCCGCAGCAACCGGACCACCGAGGTCGGGATCAAGAACGTGAAGCGGCAGATGTTCCAGAACCCGATAATGAAGAACAGGTTGACCCAGCCGGGTCCACCGTTACGGACGATCGTGCCGGTGGCGACCATGACCAGCCCGTAGACGACGACTCCAGCGAGGCCGACGAGCGGCGCGTGACTGTCTGTGGCCGGAGCTGGCGCGCTACTACGAGACGCAGGGGTTCACGCTCGTTCGTGAGGTCGAGCGGGGGAAGCGTCGGCTGTATCTGCTCGCCCGCCGGGCGGAGCCGATCGAGGCGGTCGGGGAGTGGTTCAGGACCGGAACGCCTGTGTTGCCAGGTGTAGGTCGATGACCTGCAACAGCTTGGCGTGGAACTCCTCGTCGTAGGGCTGGCTTTCGACCTCGGCGGCGGTCGCGCGCAGGCCGTCCGGGTCGACCAGGCCCGCCTCGATGAGTGGCGACCCGTGGGCGAGCATCTGGTTGATCAGCGGGATCCCGTTCGTCTTCAGGGAGCTCTCTACGAGCCACACGAACGACTCGCGTTCGACGGGGTTCGTCACGTCGTCGTCCAGGCCGAGGGCGGCGAGGTGTCGGCGCTGGAGGTTCTTGAACTCGCGCCGGTAGATCGGGAGTTGCTCGCCGAGCGCGATCATCGCCGGGTCGGTGAACGGGTGCACCGGCCAGGTCCCGGCGCGTAGCAGTGGCGGCGCGGTCGTCTCCAGCGACAGCAGCGTGATGGCGTTGACGACGGCGGGCGGGGCGACGGCGTCTTCGGTGATGTGCGCGTTCGCGGCGGCGACGGCCGCGGACTCCTCCGGGGACAGTGCGACCATCTCGTCTCCGCCGAGGCCGGTCACGAGAGTACGGGCGCCGTGCTCGGCGATCATCCCGGTCAGATGGGCGAAGGGCGCGAACAACGGCTCTTCGTACGGGCTGATGAGCTGCCCCGATACGCGCGCACAGATCGAGTGCAGGGGTGGCCGGGCGGCGCAGTCGACCAGCAGGTCCCGGCCGCTGAACGGGACCTGGGCGAGCATCTTCTTCCGCCGGCGCAGCTGCCGCTCGCGGCCGGCGCCGATGACGACGAGCGCCGCGGTGTCGATCTGGCCGGGCCAGCGCTGTGGGGCGCGCGTCGCGATGGTGCCGGAGTCGAAACCGCCGGTCAGGTGGAACACCGTGAAGGCAGGGTCGAGGGGGCGAACGTCCAGGGCGTGGTCGATGGTGGCGGCGAGCGCGGCGAGGACGTCGGCGCCGTCGGCGAGCTCGCGCGGGGAACGGTGCAGTGCCGGTTCTGGGTAGTGCAGGTGCAGGGCGCCGCCGAAGGTCGCGGTCGCGCGTTCGGTGAGCCGGTGAATGCCGGTGAACAGCGTCTCGGTGCCGTAGCGGGGCCGGTAGATGAGCAGGCGGGCGGCCTCGCGCGGGCTGAGCCCGGACGCGTGCGCGCGCAGATCCGCCATGTCCCATGACCCGTGCAAGACGCTGTCCTGCTCGGCCAGGTACACAGGTACAGCGGGGTGGTACGGGCGGCGCCCGCCGAGACGCGAATCGGATGGCCGGGTGCCGTCTCGACCGTCACGTGGTCGGCGGGCCACCGGTCGCGCAGCTCCAGTTGAACCACCTCGCGACGGGCGGTGAGGAGCGCCTCGGGGTCTGTGACCTTTCATCCCTGCACCACGAACGTGTCGCGGTCGGTCTCGTACAGGCTTGGACAGCCGGTCCTCCCGCTCTCCGTACCGAGCCGGCGTAGTTTCACGTCGTCCCTCCGAACCGGAGCTTGCCACTGTTCGCCCCTCGGATCGCCGGACGGTCCCGGCTTGCCGTCAAGGGCTGGAGACACAGAGCCGCCCCGCACGGCCCGGGCGGCCTGCGGGGCGGCTTCTACTTGAGGGGGCTACTCCCGCATGTCGGCGGGCGTCTCGTTCGCCGGCGGGTTGTAGCGGAGGAGGGGCGCATTCGTTCGGGGGATGTTCGTCCACGGCTCGTGAGAGCGGTGGGGAGCAGCGTTTCTGCCGGGCGCGATCGGGGTTGCTCAGGCGAGGGGAGCCGTCGCGGAATGGTTCGGCTGCGTACGGGGGTGATCGGTGCGACGGCGCGCACCCGTCCTGGAACGGCGGAACCGGACGCTCCACACGGTGCTGAGGACGTTGGCGCTGGTGTTCAGGTCGCCGGTGTGTACGTGGGCGATGTTCAGTAGCGGACACCGCTGGCCTGCAGCAGTGGGGACACGATCGACGGGTGCCCGTCCACGGTGGCTCCGGCGAACTGGAGCGTGGGTGCCAGCGTCCGGTTGTTGTGGGCCGGGAAGCTCAGCGTGGGAGTCGACACCTCATCCAGCGTGGTGCGCTGGGTGTCGGAAAGCGTCAGGTCCAGGGCGTGCAGGTTGACCTCGAACTGGTCCATTCGGCGTGCGCCGATCAGGGTGGAGGTGATTCCGGGGCGGTCCTGTATCCAGGCGAGGGCCACCGCGGCCGGACTGGCGTTCGCCTCGCGAGCGACGGTGTTGAGGGTGTCGATCACGACATAGTCGGCCTCGCTCGGGGCGCCGACCAGCTGCGTACGGGTGGTGTCGACCTGGCCGGTGGAGGCGCTGGAGTATTTGCCCGACAGGAATCCGCTCTTCAGCGGGCCCCACGGCATTACGCCCATGCCCAGGGCCTGGGCCATCGGGATCAACTCGCCTTCTGAAGTCCGCTCGAGCAGGGAGTACTCCAATTGCAGCGCGATGATCGGGGCCCACCCGCGCATGCCGGCGATGGTGGCCGCCTCGGCCGTCGCCCACGCCGGTACGTCGGAGAATCCGACGTACCGCACCTTGCCGTCGCTGACCAGGTCGTCCAGTGCGCGGAGGGTCTCCTCGACCGGCGTGGTCGGGTCGAAATTGTGCAGCCAGTACAGGTCGACATAGTCGGTCTGCAACCGCCGCAGCGAGTTCTCCAACTGTTGCACGATCGCCTTACGGCCGGATCCGCCGCCGTTGGGGTCGTTCTCGTACAGGTTGCCGAAGAACTTCGTGCCGATCACGACGCGATCACGCAGCGCGGGCCGCCCGGCGAAGTAGTCTCCGATGATCTTCTCGGAGTGTCCGTTGGTGTAGATGTTGGCCGTGTCGATCGAGTTGCCGCCCCGGTCGAGGTAGGCCGCGAGGATGTTCTTGGACTCCTCTGGGCTGCTGCCCCAACCGTGATCTTCGCCGAAGGTCATCGCACCCAGTGTGAACGGGCTGACGCGCAGTCCCGAGCGGCCGAGCGTGACGTAGGAGTCGAGCGACATCGTGGAGTTCCCCTTGGTAGATGTTCGAGACGCCGCAGAGAGGGTTTCTCCGGGCTCCTCCGAGCCTCCCTCGATACGGCGTGGACTCCTAGACCGATGCGGGCGGATCGTTGCATGATCTGCTCAAGTTCGTCCGGATCGTGTTATGCGTGCACAGGCATCCATGGTTCACTGGCGTGATGGGTCACATGGACGAACTGCGCCGCCGGATCGCGCGACTGGCCGCGGGCAGCCCACGTCCGGTGTGGGTCGAGGGGATGCAGGTGTTCTCCACCGAACGGGTGACCGAACCGCTGGGGACCGTCGCCGAACCCGCGCTCGCCCTGGTGGCCCAGGGGACGAAGCGCTCGGTCCTCGGTGACCTCATCTTCGACTACCACGCGGGTCAGTACCTTGTCGTGACCGTCGACCTTCCCCTGGTCTCCCAGATAAGCCAGGCCACGCCCACTGAGCCGTTCCTCGGGTTCGGGCTTCCGCTCCAGCCGGCGCTCATCGCACAACTGCTGATAGAAGCCGGCCCGGCCATCGGCCGCCCGCACGACGGCCCCGGCATCGCGACCAGTGACGCCGACGACAAGCTGCTCGAGGCCGTCGTCCGGCTGCTGCGTCTGCTCGACGAACCACGTGACGTCCCGGTGCTGGCGCCCAGCGTACGGCGCGAGATTCACTGGCGGCTGCTCAACGGACCTCAGGCGGCCCTCGTCAGACAGATCGGCTTGGCCGACAGCCGCCTGACCGTCGTCGCCCGCGCGATCGAGTGGATCAAGACTCATTACGACCGGGTGATTCGCGTCGACGACCTCGCCGACCATGTCGGTCTCAGCGTCTCCTCGCTCAACCGGCATTTCCGCGCGGTGACCGCCATGAGTCCGGTGCAGTACCAAAAACACCTTCGACTCCAAAAAGCCCGCATCCAGCTCATCGCGGCGCCGCACGACGTGGCCGCGGTCGGCTACGCCGTCGGTTACGACAGTCCGTCGCAGTTCAGCCGCGAGTACCGGCGCATGTTCGGAGCCCCACCCGGGCAGGACGCGGCACGCTTGCAGGGCATGGCGACCGTCCAGGAGTAGCTGCGCCACAGATCGCACCCGCGGTCCAGCCGTCGGTTCGGGATGGCCATCAGCCACGTCGGCGTACCGGCGAACGGCGCGAGTTCTCAGGTCTTCAGCGCGATGTGCACGGTGTGGTGGCCGGTTGCCGTCGCCGGGATCGTTGGTCGGCCGGGGTGGCCGTCGACGGTGCACGAGCGTATTCGGTTGCCGGCGCCGGTCAGGGTGATGTCCAGTGTCGCGTCGCGATAGGGCACGCCGTACAGGCCGACGTCGCCCCAGGACCGAGGCAGGGTCGGGGAGATGCTCACCTGCTCCGGTGTGAACGTCAGGCCGAACAGGCCGGAGTAGATCATCCGTAGGTATCCGGAGGCCGACCAGGCCTGGTCGGGCTGGGACGTCCATCGCGAGTCGTTTCCCGTCTGCCAGCCGCCGTCCACTGCTCCGGTCAGTGAGTTGTAGAGCTCGTAGAAGTTGTCGTCGCTGGCGCCGACCAGGCTCGCCAGTTCGGTGACCGCGCGCTCGAACAGGTCGGTGCGTCCGCCGGCGGCTGCGGCGTGTCCGAACATGCTGTGCACCATCGGCCACACTATGACGTTGTGCCGCCCTGGGCGGTCGTCACTGAACCTCGGGAAGTGCGGCCAGACGTTCACGATGCCCCGTGGCTGCCAATGTGCGTTGTTCAGCAGCAGCCGGGTCCGCCGCGCGTCGGCGACGCCGAACAGCACCGCGAAGGCGAGGCCGGCGCCTTCCTGGGACGGATCGAGTTCGCCGGCGTGGGAATCGCCGCCATGGATGAGATAGCCGTAGCTGCCGGGATTCTCACGCCAGAGGTGACGGTTGATCGCCTGCCGCAGCGCCTGCGCGTCGCTCCGGTGCCTGCCGGCCTCGGCGGATCGGCCCATCTGGTCGGCTATTCCCGCCAACGCGGTGAGCGCGCCGTAGTAGAGGCAGTTCGTGGACAGGCACATCAGCTCGTCCGCGTGTGGATAGTCGAGCACGAACGACGAGCCGATGCCATCCGCCCAGGGCGGGCTGGGGTATCCGGCGATTCCATCGTTCATGAACGACGGTCCGGCGAACAGCCCGAAGTCGGTGTTGAAGTTCCGTGCCTTGCGGGCCGCCAGGGTGTTCGCCGACGCCTGGTAGGCATCCGCGAGAAAGTCGCGGTCGCCGGTGATCGCATAGTGGTTCCAGGCGGCGACCACCCAGACGACCTGGTCCCACCACTGGTTGTCCTGCTGGACGATGAGACCGTCGTGCTCCTGACGGTCGATCACCGCCCAGAGCGTGTTGGCCCCCACCATCGGACCCAGCAGGCTGGCCGCGTTCCAGGCGTTGACGGCGGCGTCGCGCGTCCACCTCTGTGGCGACGGATAGCCGCCCCCGGCACGTACGAACGTCCCCGGCGGATAGTCGACGAGCCCGGCGCGGTCGTAGACCGCCGGGGTCGCGTAGACGGTGTTGATGCCGATCAGTCCCGTCAGCGCCGCTTCGTACAGCCTGCCCAGCGAGTTCTGCCGGCCGGCGTCGCCGAAGGACAGCGAGGGCATGCTGAACTCCACCCTGCGCGCCCGGCCGGTCCGGGGCGGTTCGGCCGCGGCGGCGCGGCCCTGGGGGAGCAGCACGGTGGCCGCCGCGAGCGTTCCGTTCGCGGACAGGAACACGCGTCGGGAAGTTCCTTGACTCTGATCGGAGTGCGACATGCGCGGATGTTATGACAACGTTGTCAAGTCAGATAGCCCGGAGAGAGAGGTAATTTGGCCGATCCTGGAAGGCTCCGGAGCAAAGCCCTTCGCCAGCCCGAGCGCTCCGTCGGCGGAGGTCGCGGCTCTATTTCTGGTGCCGCTGACTTTGAGGTGCGGTTCGATCCGTCGTGTGGGGAGCGGATTGCTCCGGTAGTGACCCCAGCAGCGTGAGGGCGTCGGCGCTCGGTGAGTCAGGCTCGGCGTGGTAGACGACGAGCAGTTGTCCGTCGGCGCCGGTGACGGCGAACTTCTCGTAGTGCAGTTCCAGGTCGCCGACGATCGGGTGGCGCAGGCGGTGTACGCCGCCGCTCGGGTGTGGCTTGGCGTCGTGGCGCGACCAGAGGCGGCGGAACAGGGCGCTCTTGATCGACAGTTCGCCCACCAGGTCGGTCAAGCGCGGGTTGTCGACGTCCGGGCCGACCATCGCTCGCAGGGCGGCGACCAGGCTGCCGACGCGGTTCTGCCAGCCGGGCAGAAGCTCCTGAATGGCGGGGTCGAGCAGCACCGAGCGAAGAATGTTGTTGCCCGGGGTGAAGATCGGCGACAACATCACGGCGAGACGGTTGGCGGCCAGGACGTCCTGGAGCGGCCCTTGGACGTACGCGGGGGTGGTGTGCCAGGCGTCGAGCAGAGGCTGTACGCCTGGCCGTACCCGTGCGGGGCGCCGCCGCCGAGGCTCCTCCGGAGTGCCGAGCGCGCGCAGGTGGGCGGTGGCGTCCTCGTCGAGGCCGAGCGCGTGGGCGAGGGCATCGAGCACCTGGGGTGAGGGGCGCCGGTCGCGGCCCTGCTCCAGGCGCGTGTAGTACTCGGTACTGATCCCGGCGAGCATGGCCAGCTCGTCCCGGCGCAGCCCGGGCACCCGCCGATGACCGTTGTCGGGCAGCCCGACATCCTCGGGCCGGATCAGCTCGCGCCGGGCCCGTAGATATTCGCCGACCAGGTTCACGCTCTCGACCCTAAGCCGGTTCGGATCCCGGCTGGTAGCCCTGGCGGCACCCCTCTCAACAGGGGAATGGCTGATCGCCGGAGGGCGGCGCACGCTACCCGCATGACTTCACGAACCTGGCTCATCACCGGCGCCAACAGCGGCTTCGGGCGGCATCTCAGCGAGCAACTCCTGTCCCGCGGCGACCGCGTCGTCGGTACCTTCCGCGCTCTCGGCAGCGTCGATGATCTGTCCACACGCTGGCCGGACGCCTTCCGCGCGGCCCGCCTCGACGTCACCGACCCGGCCGGGATCACCGCGGTGGTCGACGAGGCGTGGGCCGCCCTGGGCCGGGTCGACGTCGTGGTCAGCAATGCCGGGTACGGCCTGATGGGCGCGGCCGAGGAATTGACCGACGAGCAGGTGGAGCACCAGATCGCCACCAACCTGACCGGCTCGATCCGGCTGATCCGGGCCGCGCTGCCACACCTGCGCCGGCAGGGCGGCGGCCGGATCCTGCAGCTCTCCTCGGTCGGCGGCCAGGCGGCGTGGCCGGGCGGGTGCCTGTACCACGCAACGAAGTGGGGCGTGGAAGGCTTCGCGGACGCGCTGGCGGGTGAGGTGGCCCCGTTCGGCATCGACGTCACCATCGTCGAACCGGGAGGCGCCCGCACCAACTTCCGCTACGGCGGTTCGGTGCTGGCCGACCGCATCGAGGCCTACGACGGCACGCCCGCCGCGGGAATCCGCCGCATCCTCACCGAGCGTACGACCGAAGGAATCGGCGACCCGGCCCTGATGGCCACCGCGATGATCGCCGCCGTCGACCAGGACCCGGCACCCCGCCGCCTGGTCCTGGGCAGCGACGCGTACCAGGCCATCGAGACCGCCCTGACCGCCCGGCTGGCCGATGTCCGCACCCAGCGCGAGTCGGCGGCGGCGACGGACGCCCCGCTGGAGGGCGTGACCACCGGCGGCCCGGCCGACCTGGACGCCTAGAAACGCGATACGCCGGGCCGAATGGCCGCTCGGGGCACCGCCGGGCTTTTCGCGGGTTCAAGTCGCCGAACCCTATAATCGCTGCGCCCAGGCCCGAGGGAACGGTTCCAGGAACCGCCGCGTGCCGATCCGAGGAGGGCGTGAGATGCCGCCGTGGTGGTTGATCCTGGCATGGATCATTCTCGTACCGATGGCCGTCGTCATGCTGGTGAACCCGCAGAGGCTGTGGAGCCGCCCGGCCAGGACCTGGGCGCGGGATCATCCGGATGACCGGTACACGCGGGGGTGGGCCGCCGCCGGGGTGCTGCGCGCCGTCACGGGGCTGCTGATCGTCGGTGTCAGTACGGTCGTCTGGTTCCACCATGCGCACGCTGCGGCGCAGCCGCGCCTTCCGGGCACCGACTCCACGGAGAAGGTGACCGCGCACCCGGGGCCGCCTCCTCTGGTCGCGATCGCCCCTGACATGTACGCCCGCCACGGAAAGGGGCTGCGCATAGTGTGGCGATCGTGGGCCGAGCGTGTCGGCTGCCGGTTCGACCACGTGCGGGTGGACGAGTCCTCCTCACGGGTGACGGTCACCGTCTACGAGGCCGGCGCCGAGTGCGCGAAGAGCCACAACGCCTACGGCGCGTTCGGCCCCTTCACCACGCGATACACCGACGTCGCCCTGCGCTCGCCGCTCAAGGACCGCAGCGTGGCGAACGCCGACGGCACGCCGGTACCGCCGTTCCCGAAGAGGGGGTAGAGCGCCCGCCTTTACGCAGAGCGCCCGTCTTACGCCGAGGGCCGCGGGCCTCTCCGGCGTGGGTTCCCGGGCGCCGTTCCGGCCCGGCGGCTGTAGGCGGTCATCGTGCTGTGGGTGTGCCGCCAGGTGATGTGGTGGATGCTGGAACCGATCGGCGTCCATTCCCGGGCGAGAAGCCGGAAGAAACCGTCATCGGCACAGTGCCCGCCCGCGCCTTGCCCGATGTAGATCAGCAGGTCTCCCGGGTACGAGCGGAGGGCCTGGTACGCCCACGGGCTGCCGTGAGACGGCCAGCACAGCAACAGCGCCCGGTCGGGATGGTGCCGGGCGGCGGTCGGGCCGTCTCGCCGGATGGCGGAGTATTCGGTGCCGTCGGTGAAGGTGTTGGCGGAAGAGCTGACGGGCTCGTAGGCGATGGCGTCGATCCCGGCTTGTTCTGCCTGCCACGCCCAGTAACCCGAGCCCGCACCGATCTCCACCAGGCCACGACCGCCCAGGATCCGGGTCAGCCAGACGATGTCGCCCGGTGAGGGGATCGCCCATGCGTAGCGCTTGGTCAGCAGGTGATGCCCGACGGGAAGCCCGCGGGCGAAACCGTCAGGGCAGATCCCCTCGCCGGCCACGCGTACCGACGGCAGCTGCCGGACGATCTCCCAGTACGGGTTGTCCGCCCCGGCGGGGGTGACCTGGTCGTAAGCGCTGCCGGCGATCCGGAAGGCCGTCGCAGGGCCCGTGAGTCCGGATCGTCGCGCCCACCACTCGTGGATCTCGGCGAGTTCCGCTGACACCGTCACCGCGACCTCCTCGGCAGGCCCCTCGGACGATATACGCCCAACTGCGGACGAAGGAACGATGTCCGGCCAAATGCCAGATATGGCAGTTCAGGCACGCAGGGATAGGTGCATACCGCGACGGGCCGGACCTATGATCTCCTCCCGGAGGGTGACGCGGTCAGGCCGTCGTCCTGCGGCGGCCGGGAGGGACGCGGATGGGCGTTGCCCTGTTCACGCTGGGCGGCACGATATCGATGGCCGGCCATGCACACGGCGGCGAGGCGGGGCCGGTGGTCACCCGGTTGAACGGGGCGGATCTGACCGCGGCCGTACCCGGGCTCGCCGAAGTGCCGTTGGACATCCACGACGTCGATGCCGTCCCCAGCGCGAATCTGACCTTCGCGCAGGTTCTGGCCTTGGTGGAATCCGCGTCACAGGCGGTACGGGCGGGAGCCTGCGGAGTGCTGGTCACCCAGGGGACCGACACCCTGGAAGAGACCGCCTTCCTCGTCGACCTGGTCTGGCCGTACGCTGAGCCGTTCGTGCTGACCGGTGCCATGCGCAACCCGACGCTCGCGGGACCCGACGGACCGGCGAACGTGCTCGCCGCCGCCCGCACCGCCGCCGCGCCCGCCGCCCGCGGTCTGGGTGCGCTGGTCGTCCTCAACGACGAGATCCACGCCGCCCGCTGGGTGCGCAAGACCCACAGTACGAGCACCGCCACCTTCGCCTCCCCCAATACCGGCCCGATCGGTCACGTCATCGAAGGCGACACGCGCATCCTCACCACCCCCGTACGGCACCGCGCGCTGGATCCGCGGACCGAGGCGCTGGACGACATCCGGGTCGCACTGCACACCGTCACCCTCGACGACGACGCCGTCACCCTCACCGCTGTCGCCGAGGCGAGCCAGGGACTGATCATCGCCGGCTTCGGTGTGGGCCACGTCCCGGCCGCATTCGTCGATCTCCTGGACGCCGTGGCCGAACGCATGCCGGTCGTGCTCACGTCCCGCATCGGGAGCGGATCCGTGCTGCGTCACACCTACGGCGCCATCGGCTCAGAGACCGACCTGCAACGCCGCGGACTCATCAACGGCGGCCTCCTCGACCCCTACAAGGCCCGGATCCTCCTCCGTCTCCTGCTGGCCGGCGGCGCCGATCGAGAGACCATCACCGCGGCCTTCGCCGAGCACGGCTGACCGCCGGGCGGTGGCGATCGGCCGTGCTTCCAGGGCATCGTCATCCGGGGTGCCCCGGCCCGGCCGTCCCCGGCAACAGCCGTAACGTCGGCGGCTAGGGCCTGTCTCGGAGTGGTCGGGTCGTGGGTTTTCCACAGCCGTGCGTGGGGTCTTCTTTTGGTGTGTGGGGTGGCTTGACAATGGAAGTGGGGTCGGCGCCCCCTGGGAGGGCCAGGGTTCCGGC